>NZ_CFKZQR010000012.1:0-51399 GCF_985070215.1 Mobiluncus sp.
CCCACTTCATCTAACAGCACTACGCTGAAGGGCTTGCGGCGCACCTTTTCGGTGAGCTGACCGCCCTCGTCGTAGCCGACATAGCCCGGAGGCGAACCGAACAGTCGGGAAGCCGTATGCTTCTCCGAGAACTCGGACATATCTAGCTGTACCAGGGCGTTCTCGTCTCCAAAGAGGAATTCTGCCAGTGCCTTGGCGAGCTCGGTCTTGCCCACCCCAGTCGGGCCGGCGAACACAAACGAGCCGCCGGGACGCTTCGGGTCTTTCAGACCAGCACGGGTGCGACGAATGGACTGGGACACAGCTTTGACCGCTTCGTCCTGACCGATGATGCGCTTGTGTAGCTCGTCCTCCATCCGCAGCAGTTTCGAGGATTCTGCCTGGGTGAGTTTGAACACCGGAATGCCGGTGGCCATCGCCAAAACCTCGGCGATTTGTTCTTCGTCAACCACCGACTCGGAGGTGTCTTCACCTTGTCGCCACTGGGATTCCTTCGCCGCGCGTTCTTCCGTCAGATTCTTTTCTTCGTCACGCAGCTGGGCAGCCTTTTCGAAGTCCTGGGCGTCAATGGCGGCCTCTTTCGCTTGACGGGCCTTGGCGATTTTCTCGTCAACTTCTTTCAGCTCCGGAGGTGCCGTCATCCGCTTGATGCGTAGGCGCGCCCCAGCTTCGTCAACCAGGTCAATCGCCTTATCTGGCAAAAACCTGTCAGAAACGTAACGGTCAGCGAGCTGAGCCGCGGCAGCGAGAGCCGCGTCAGTAATCATGACCCGGTGGTGGGATTCGTAGCGATCCCGCAGCCCTTTGAGGATGGCGACGGTTTCTTCCACACTGGGTTCTTCGACTTTCACCGGCTGGAAACGGCGTTCCAGAGCGGAGTCTTTCTCAATGTACTTGCGGTACTCGTCAATGGTGGTAGCGCCAATAGTCTGCAACTCGCCACGTGCTAGCATGGGCTTCAGAATCGAGGCGGCGTCAATCGCACCTTCTGCCGCCCCCGCACCAACCAGGGTATGAATCTCATCGATGAACAAGATGATGTCCCCACGGGTGCGGATTTCCTTCAGTACCTTCTTGAGACGTTCCTCGAAGTCACCGCGGTAGCGCGAGCCCGCCACCAAGGAACCCATATCCAAGGAATAAAGCTGTTTATCTTTCAAAGTTTCCGGGACGTCGCCGCGGACAATGCCCTGAGCCAGGCCTTCCACCACGGCGGTTTTACCCACCCCGGGTTCGCCGACCAAGACGGGATTGTTCTTGGTGCGCC
Organism: Mobiluncus sp.; assembly: GCF_985070215.1. Taxonomy (NCBI): domain Bacteria; kingdom Bacillati; phylum Actinomycetota; class Actinomycetes; order Actinomycetales; family Actinomycetaceae; genus Mobiluncus; species Mobiluncus sp. The sequence goes on from NZ_CFKZQR010000012.1 coordinate 1,268, forward strand.
GGGACAGGATTTGCATGACGCGTTCCATTTCCTTGGTCCGCCCGATAACTGGGTCAAGTTTGGACTCGCGCGCAGCCTGGGTGAGGTTGCGTCCGAATTGGTCCAAAATCGCCGAGTTGCCCCCCGCGTTGGGATTATCCGCTCGCCCGCCGCCGACACCCACCGTGTCGCGACCGCTCTGTTGAGGCTGGCTGCCTTGGTAACCGGACAGCAGTTCAATGACAGTCTGGCGCACATTGTTCAGGTCAGCGCCGAGTTTGATGAGGACTTGGGCGGCGACCCCATCGCCTTCCCGCAGCAGCCCCAGCAGGATATGTTCGGTACCGATGTAGTTGTGTCCCAGCTGCAGGGCCTCACGCATAGAAAATTCCAGCACCTTGCGGGCGCGCGGCGTAAAGGGAATGTGGCCGGTGGTAGGCTGTTCACCTTCACCGATAATCTCAATGACCTGAGCGCGCACGGCCTCCAGCGAGATACCCATCGTTTCCAAAGCCCGCGCCGCAATACCGTCACCTTCGTGGATTAGCCCCAGCAGCAGGTGCTCCGTGCCGATGTAGTTTTGGTTCAGCCGGCGGGCTTCGTCTTGGGCTAACACCACCACCCGGCGGGCTCGGTCGGTAAATCTTTCAAACATACGCACTCCCTTTTACACTCGTAACCAATTTATGCCCCCGCGTCGTGAAAACGCGACCGTGTTCACTACCGGCTAATTCACACTTCCAACAGAATCGTGAAAGGCCCGTCATTGGTGAAACTAACTTTCATGTCTGCCCCGAAAATTCCCCGTTCCACCCGCATGCCTTGATCCTGCAACGCTGCCCCCACCGCATCGACCAGCGGCTGAGCGACCTCTCCCGGCGCCGCCGCTACCCACGAGGGCCGATTGCCCTTGCGAGCGTCTCCGTAGAGCGTGAACTGACTAATCAACAGCACCGGCAGACCCAGCTGGAGCGCGGAAACTTCCGCACCACGCGCTTGTGCCAGCTTCTCAGACCCGCCAGCAGCATCGTAGGCACCCGGGGCATCAAAAATACGCAAATTCGCAATCTTGCGCGCCATTTTTTCGACCTGTGCCGTACCGTCAGTATGCGTGACTCCCAACAGTACCACCAGTCCAGGTCCGGCAAATTCGCCGGTAACCTCGCCGTTAACCGCGCATTTTGCGCCTGCAACACGTTGAATCACTGCCCGCATGAGTTTTCGCTCTCCTGTTCTGTGCCGTTTTGGCCGGTCTGTTACGGGGTTCACCAGGGCGTGGGGGGACGTTGGCCGGTTCCTCGCGAGTTCTTGCCCCGCCGGCGCCACGAAGCCACGGCGGGACGCACATCCGCCAGGTAAACCGCGGGAATAATCAGAGCCATCATCACCCCGAACAAGCCAACAAAAGCGTTGGGCGTCAGTCCCAGAAAGGAAATCACGAGTGCCAGCAGATTCAGCAGAGCCCAAAAATTGCGAGTTCGTTTACCTTCCGTTGGAAAAGCCTGGACGGGGGTAGTCAGGGCGTGTATCAAGGCATACAGGCTCATTCCCACCACGACCAGGACCAATCCCAGCACCAGTAACGTTTGCACCGAGTTGATGGCCGCGAAAACATTCGACATTTTATTTCCTCGCTTTCAAGCCCAGTAAGCCGCCCAGCTGGCTGTCATCCAGGCGGCGCGGGTTTTCCCCGCTCGGATCCACGATGATGCTTGGGGCGGCACGCATTCCTTCCACCAGCAGCATTTCCGCAGGGTCAACCTGACGTTTGACCAAACCCAGACCGATTTGCCCGTCCGTGGGATGGTAAGCCACCGAGGTCAGCACCCCAACTTCGCAACCGTCAGACTCCAAAGTCAGGGGGGAACCTATGGCTGGAAGTTCCTCGCGGGACCCATCTAGGTCCAAAAACGTGAGTCGGCGCGGAGGACGTCCCCGGTTGGTTAGTTTCGCCACGGTTTCTTGACCGGGATAGCAACCCTTTTGCAAACTGACGGCGACGCGCAGCCAGTCCAACTCATGAGGGAGGGTCCCCGGTTTGCCTTCACGTCCCAGGCGGGGGCGCCACAGGGCAATTCTCACGGCTTCCCAAGCACCCAAGTCCGCTTTCACCAGACCGCTCACTGCAGCTTTGGCCTCGAACTTGGGCAGGTCTGTACGCGAAACTACCGCCAGTTTACGGTGCGGGGCTGCGGGGTTGTCTCCCGGATGGCTGGTGCCCGCTGTGGTGAAAGTAGTCGTGTTTCCCACCGGACCGGGCCACGGATCAGTCCAAGTCACAGGGGAATGCTCGCTCCAGAACCGGTCCGCTGGGGAGATAGCATCGCCAGTGTTCAGAAAGCCCAAGACCGCAAAGTCCGCGCTCACATCGGCAATTTCAACGCGGGAACGGAATCGCATCGACTGGAAAAAATTGGCGGCACCCCCCGGTTCTTCAGTCAAAATCCACACGGCGCTGTCATCATCGACTGCGAAAAAACTCAGCTCTATGTGTCCGGTGGGGTCGAGGATGAGGGCTTCGCGCGGCGAGGCAGGCTCCCAGTTGGAGAAGTCCTGGGTGCTGATAGAGTTCAGCCAAGCCCAGCGATCCGGCCCGGAGACTTTTAGCACTCCCAGAGGAATAGTGGCGTAGCCACGGCCTTCGAGCAGTTCTGTGCCGTGATTCCAGCCCGCCTCTATCGCCGTTCCCGGCCAGGTCCGGTCGATACTCGGATAGGTGACCTGCATTTTTACCCCCTGTTCACCACTTTGGACGCTGACGTGAGAAACAATCCCTCAAGCAAGTGTAGGACCCTGCCCCACTAAGAGCCGCGCCAGAATGTATAGCGGAACGGACGCCGCCAGAACGGGAATGAAAGCCTGGCTCACCGCAGCCGAAACTGTTGACGGAGCCAAGTCTCCGCTGAAAAGCACGGTCAATGACGCGAACGCGATTCCAAACACCACTCCCAACAGCAGGCCGGAAACTAGGGCTACGGTCAGGCTGGGGAGGTGGCCTCCAGCGAAAAGCACCAGCTGATCCCGGGAGGTTCCTTCCATCACAAGGATGGCGGCCCCGGCTGCCAAACCGAAAATTACCGAGAACAGGATTCCCGTGAAAACTCTCCATTTCAATTGCCAGTTGGCGCTCATCGCCATCCCGATGCATCCTCCGATGAGAGTGACTGCTCCGGGCACCAAGAGGAAGTACCACAGTGTTTCCGTCTCTAGCATGACCCAAGCCCCGGCAGTGGAAACGATGAGGATTCCCGCCACGTTGCCCGCAACTGAGTTCAGCAAGTCCTGCCGGGGGCGACGCACCATTTCCGCGATGAAAGCCCCAATGACTCCCAATCCCACGACTTCTGCCACTATCGAGAAATCTCCAAAGATTCTTCCCGACAACAAAGCCAACACCCCGAATACGGTCAGCAGGATGAAAGAGGCTCGCGGGGCGGGCAGATGCGCCAAATGCGCCCAGCCGTAAGCAAAACATACCACCGCGATGGCTGCAGCTACGGTCAGAAAATCGGAAGGAAGCAAAAAGATCAGGGACATTCCCAAAGCAGCCAGGGCGGTAATAATCTCAGGGTGGGCACAGATAACTCGCCCTATCAGGGACTCAGGAACTTTCGGCAGCTTTTCAATCTTTTCTGCCTGGTGTTCCTCCCGCCGCACGCGGCGCGTAATTTTTACCGTATCGGTCAGCGAAGGATCCGGCATCTCCACGTTGGGCTGGGAAGTCATATTCCGATTCTCTCATAAGTTGGGGAACTCTCAGGAACTGACCGGATTACGTGTTCCGAGAGGGTTAAACTTTGAAGGCTCCGACGAGCGGAGCCTTCAACGACACCGAAACCGTAAAGCGCCTGTCGGCGCGAAGGCCGCTCGTAGCGGCAGTATATGGAGCCCGGGGCTTCTACGGACATCGATGTCTTATATTTAAGTTACCACACCCGCGAACCCTTGTCTCTAGATTTAAAATAAATTTCTCTTTAACTTGCCTTTAACCTGACAAAGCTCCAGGCGATGCCCTCAGTACCGCGCGCATTGCCCCAGAATTTACACCGTTTTTACAATGAAGGCTCCGAACGGATAGAGTAATCAAGGCTGACAAAACGGACTCTGCCAGAACTGTTAAACAGGTTCTCAAAGTCCCCAAGTTCGCCGAATCCATCACAAAGAAGGGTGAAAAATGGGCCTGTTCCATCGCGCCAAAGACGAGAGATTTTTCGAGCAGCTCACCGAAATTGCCGGTAACCTGATTGAAGGTACCGATATCTTGGCAAAGTTGATGGCTCTCCCCCCCGCTCAGCGCGACGCAGAGCGCAACGACTTGCACGCGGTCGAGAATTCCTCCGATGATTTGACCCACGCGTTCATGAACAAAATTAACCAGACTTTTGTCACCCCTCTCGATCGTGACGACCTCAGCGAACTGGCTTACCGACTCGATGATTGCATGGATTTGATTGATGAAGCCGGGAACCTCATCGTGGTCTACCAGTTGCAGGAAATCCCCGAGTGCTTGCACAAACAGGCGGCTATCCTCCAAAAGTGTGCCGCTGTTACCGCTAGTGCTATGCCCCGCCTGAAAACTTTGGACGAACTGCGCGAGTACTGGGTGGAAGTCAACCGCTTAGAGAACCAAGCCGACCAGATTTATATGCACTGCCTGTCCGACATTGTGAATAATAATCCTGACCCGATAGCGGTCATCAAACTAAAAGATGTCACCGAGCGGCTGGAGGATGCCTGCGACGCATTCGAGCATCTGGCTGCTCTGGTCGAAGGCATTGCGATTAAGGAATCTTGAGGGTTCTCCCAGATGGACATTTCTCTGGTACTGGTTGTTTGCGTCGTTATCATCGCAGTTGCTTTTGATTTCACCAATGGTTTTCACGATGCCGCCAACGCCATCGCCACCGCAATTTCCACGCGAGCTTGGGAACCGCGTACCGCCTTGGCTATGGCTGCGGTCATGAACCTAGTGGGATCTCTACTGGGAACTGAAGTAGCAAAGACCATCGGGTCTGGAATCATTGATATGTCTGGATATGCTACGGCGGTTTCCCACGCTGAAAGAGCCCACGGCCTGTTGATTATTCTTGGTGGCTTGATTGGGGCCATTTGTTGGAACATCATCACCTGGTATTTCGGATTGCCTTCCTCGTCCTCTCACGCGCTGATTGGTGGCTTGGCGGGAGCGGGTTTAGCTGCGGGAGTCACCGTGAACTGGGCGACGATTACTTCTCACGTCTTGATTCCGATGGTGGTTTCCCCGCTCATCGGTTTCACGTTTGCATATGTGCTGATGAGCCTGGTCATGGTGTCTATGAAGAACCTGGCTTACCGCCGAACCATGCGTAAATTCCGGGTTGGTCAAAAGTTTTCCTCCGCGGCTCTAGCCCTAGGTCACGGTTTGCAAGATGCCCAAAAGACCATGGGGGTCATTTTCATTGCTCTGGTAGCTTCCGGTCACGTTGACTTGGACGACCCCATTCCACTGTGGGTCAAGTTCACGGCGGCTATGGCCATTGCGGCCGGCACTTTCGTAGGCGGGTTTCGCATCATGAAAACCTTGGGTTCTCGCGTGATTCATGTTGATCCGGCCAATGGTTTTGTCTCCGAGACAGTTGCCGCGGGGGTGCTGTACTTCACGGCGTTTATTTGGCACGCTCCGATTTCCACCACTCATACCGTAACCACCGCCATCATGGGAGTGGGCGCGACCCGCAGGCTTTCCGCAGTGCGCTGGGGAACAGCCGGAAACATTGTGGTGGCCTGGGTTCTGACTCTCCCCGCCGCCGCGGTTGCAGCCGTGGTCTACACCCTGTTGGAATTCCTGTTTCGGATTTAGGCAACGCTGCCCACCGACAACCGAGAGAACTCGAAAAACCGGCCGAATAAACTTGTGATTACCGAAAAATCACATTAATCCAGCACGTAACCGACAGGAGGTTCGGCTCCTGCGTGCTCGGCGGCAATGAGCTTTGGGCTGCCCTCGGCGTCTGAGATTACGTGAACAATCAAGGATTCCCCGGTTTCCAGAGGCACCAGGGTTTCTTCTAAGAAGTCGTTGCCCAAAGCTCGAATCAGCGGAATCAGGACGGGAGCATGGGAACACAGGGCAGTCGGGCCTTCCGTCAGCGCCGCCTTGAGCTGTGTACGCAACAGTTCCAAGCCGCCATAAGGATTGGAGGCAAAGCCGTCCTCGCTCAACACATCCGGGTATTCACACCTAATCCCGCTAGCTTTCAAGTACGGGCGTACCGTTTGCTCGCAACGTTTCCACGGCGAACAATACAGCCGAGAAATCCCGAATGCACTCAAGGTGGAGGCCAATGCCGCGGCCTGGTGCTTACCACGTTTTTTCAAGGGACGCAGCGAATCATCAGTCTTCCACTTCAGTCGATTCTTGGCTTTTCCGTGGCGAACCAACATGACTGGAGCCGAGTCGCCCCACCCCTGCGACAGACATTGCTCCGCGTGGGCTACCAGATTGCGGTCGTATTCTTGAGTCAAAAGCTCCTGCGCTTGGGCCTGGTCGACCCAACGGGTTTCGTTTATCTCGTATGGCGAGGCCGGTTCCGCATAGGGGCGGGCCAGTATCGCCGCACTGTGGCGCACCTGAGCCAACCAGTACGTCACCTGTTTCTCGGCACCCTCCACCGGGTAAGTCGTGACCCCAAGCTGGGGGCCCAGGCAAACCTGAACTCCCGTCTCCTCGGCGATTTCACGTACCGCACAAGCAGGTAGCAGTTCACCGAGTTCCAGTTTTCCCTTTGGCAGGGACCAGTCGTCGTACTTTGGCCGGTGGACGACCAAAAATTCATAAGGGGTTTGGGTGGGTGTCCCCTCCAAGGCAGGACGAACTTCCCCACCGCGCCAAACCACCCCGCCGGCAGCTAAAACTTTGCTCATTCACTTCCCTTTTCTGTCTACCCAACCTTGCGAATCTCACCGACCGGGCTTTTCCGTACCGTTCCGACACGGTCTAGCCTGGCTCATTACGTCACAACTCGGATACCGCGGCACGTCGACCTCAATGCCGGGAGACACCGCCACGTCCCGACACGCGCGAGGAAGCGCGGCTCATCAAGGTTTCCTGGATGTCCTCCAGACGCAACCCAGCCTCATTCGTATTGACTCGCACCCACTGCTGGTCGGGCATCAACCGCCACGAAGCGGTAGTGTCTGCCATGCCGTGTTTGACCAGATCAACCAAATATTGAATCTGTTCCGGGTCCACAATTTTCACCAGCGCCTCGACGCGGCGATCCAAGTTACGGTGCATCAGGTCCGCGGACCCAATCCAGACTTCCGGATCCCCATCGTTCTTAAACGCATAGACTCGCGAATGCTCCAGGAATCGTCCCAAGATAGAAACGACCCGAATGTTATCGCTGAGGCCGGGGATACCTGGCTTAATGGAACAAATGCCGCGAACCTGAATCATCACCGGAACCCCCGCTTGGGAAGCCCGGTACAGTGCGTCCGTCAGGCGTTCATCCACAATCGAGTTGATTTTGAACAGGATTTCCGCTTTCTTACCCGCTTTCTTGTTAGCAATTTCGCGGTTAATCCGCTCAATCAAACCATCACGAATGGAGCGGGGCGCGACCAGCAAACGGTGGAAAGACGAACGCGGCGCGTATCCGCTGAGCTGGTTGAACAAACGCGTCAGGTCCTGGGCAACCTCGCGGTCATCGGTCAGCAGACCCAGGTCCTCGTACCCGCGAGCTGTCTTGGGGTGATAGTTGCCGGTACCAACGTGGCAGTAGCGATGCAGCCCATCGGGTTCCTGACGCACCACCAGGCACAGCTTACAGTGAGTCTTGAGACCGACCAGGCCGTAAACCACATGAACCCCGGCGCGTTCCATCTTGCGAGCCCAGCCGATATTGGCTTCCTCATCGAAACGCGCTTTAATCTCGACGATAGCCACGACCTGTTTACCGGCGCGAGCCGCGTCAATCAGGGCCTGAACAATAGGGGAATCGCCAGAAGTACGGTACAGGGTCTGTTTGATTGCCAAAACGTTCGGATCTTGAGCCGCCTGCACGATGAATTGCTGCACCGAGGTGGCGAAAGAATCATACGGAAGGTGTATCAGCACATCGTGATTACGAATAGAGCTGAAAATATCCGCGGTTTTCGATGATTCTTTTTCGGCCAGCCCGGCCGGGGTCACGGGAACATAGGGGGGATATTTGAGTTGGGGAATATCCAGATCATGCAGGTCGTTGAGACCGCGTAAGTCCAGCGGCGCGGGGAGCCGGAACACGTCGGAAGTCCCGATTTCGAGGTTTTCTTTTAAGAAGTCCAGCAGGAACGCCGGCATGGATTCTGCCACTTCCAGACGTACCGCCGGCCCGAAACGCCGTTTCGCGAGTTCGGATTCCATTGCGGTCAAAATATTTTCCGCATCGTCTTCCTCGACTTCCAAATCTTCGTTACGGGTCACCCTGAACTCGTGGGCTTCTTTAATTTCCATACCGGGGAACAAATGGTCCAGGTGCGCAGAAATAATCTGTTCGATAGGCACGAAATGGACCTTTTCTCCCGCCAGAATCACACTGGAGGGGTCATTTTCGACCCCGTTTTCGGTCACTGCCACGAAACGCGGCAGGATGGGCGGCACCTTAATCCGAGCAAAGTGTTCTTTGCCGGTGTTGGGGTTGCGCACAATTATCGCCAGGTTCAGCGACAGCCCAGTGATGTATGGGAAAGGGTGCGATGGGTCTACTGCCAGCGGCGACAGGATAGGAAACACCTGGTTGCGGAAGTAGCGGTGCAGGATTTCGTGATGGGTTTCGTTCAGGCTATCCCAGTCGGTGATGACCAAACCAGCTTTATCCAAGGCCGGGCGAATCTCGTCTTGGAAATAATGGTAGACGTTACCGGTCATCTCATGAGAGCGACGGCTGATTTCGCCCTCCAACTGACGCGGTGTCAACCCCGAAGCGGACACTGTCGCGAACCCAGCGGCGATGCGGCGCTTCAGACCCGCGACACGCACCATATAGAACTCGTCCAAGTTGGAACAATAGATAGTCAAGAACCACGCCCGCTCCAACAGGTGCAGGCGGGGGTCTTGGGCCTGCTCAAACACGCGTTGGTTAAAGGCCAGCCAGGACAGTTCCCGGTCGGCGAAGCGTCCTTTGGGTAGCTTCGGCAGTCCGTCGGGGGTCAGTCCGTCTTCTTTCCTAAGCGCCAGAGGCTTGTGGTCGGATTTCTTTGACGATTTGTTCTTTTTGACCTTCGAGCCCAAGGCGTCCGCACGAGCAATCATTACCGAGTCGGGCAGTTGTTCCTCTCGGGGGGTGTCCGGTTCCGTGAAGTCCGCGTCATCGTATTCTTGGGAACCACCCGCGCTGAGATCTTTTTTCGGGAACATTTCCTCGGCGGTAGCTCCCTCGAAAAGGGATTTCTTTACTTCCCCGGGCAAGGGAGGAGGAGTCGGAACTCCTGTCTCATTGTTTTTCTGTGTATCTTGGTTTTCCTGGTTCTCAGACACCTTATGTCCCCTCAACTTTTTCGTTAATTTTGCTCAAGTATTGCCTGGTTGCACAGCTTTCTGTGCCGCCGCTGAGCGCGGCGTGCGGCGCAGTGGTCAATCCAAGCGGCCTTCGCGGTACATCGTCGCCGCGTCTAGCAGTTCGTCGGCGGTAGCCAGCAAGGCGTTGTCTCGCAGGGTCACCGCGTTGGCCAGCACGTCCTGAGGATTTTCTTTCATCCAGACCGACTCGCTGGCTGCCAACACCCGCAGCACAGCTTGAGACGTATCCAGAAAATCGGCGAAATTATCGTCGAAACTGCCTCCCAAGATTTGTCCTAGCTGTTTTTTCCATCCCGGAAAATCCAAGGAATGAGCCCCTTCGATATCAAGGTGTTCAGACAGTCGCGGCGAATTTAAACCCTGCTTAAAACGGGTATTCACGCCTTCCGGGTAACGTTTCACCCACTGGTCTATCAACAGAAGCCGCCACAAAACGCCCGGCAAGGTATTGACCGGGGAACGTGACCACAGCTCAGCCAGTTCGTCTACGCCGTTATCCTGCATATGCTTCAACAGGCGTTCCTTGGTTTCCGGATCGGGATCAGACCACTCCCCATTGGGGGATTTCACCAATATCCGGGCTGAGGTGTGGGCTGATTCGCTGGACAGCGCCGGGTCTTCCTCGCCTTCCAAGTATTCCAAGGTCTCTGGTTCGATGATGGCCGGGCGTCGCGGTTTCCTGGTTTCCATGGTTCCTCCCTGTTCGATTCACTTTAATTATCCCCGTTCACCCGGGATTTTGTGTGGACTTGGTAATACTTCCCTGCGGACTTGACCTAACTGGTAACAATGGTACGAACACCGCAGAGAGCTGCAGTACTTGCACTCTGGGTGCATGTTAGGCCGGAATACGGGACAATCCGTTGCTGGGCCTGAGTTCCAGAATGAACCAGCCGCTCAGTTGTCGTTAGGCAGACTTTTTACCTATAATCTTTCCTACGGGCCTATAGCTCAGTTGGTAGAGCAGCGGACTTTTAATCCGTGGGTCGGGGGTTCGAGCCCCCCTGGGCCTACCTTTGTGGGGTCGGGCGAGTTGCACTCGCCCGACCCCACAAATTTAACGCCACGGGGCTCGAAACCTCGACGCAGTCGCGCGCTGGCAGCAGCCGAAGGCTGCATGCGCCAGCGCGTTACAGCGCGGAGGCGTTAAAAAACGGCACCGATGTGCCGTTTTAGCCGAAGCATCAAACAGAAAAAGTCCCTCTTGGGCCTACCCACAACCCAAACCCCGACCGATCAACCCAACCGCACGAAAGTATTAAAAAACGGCACCGAAGTACCGTTTTTTAACAGTTACTCGGAGAGATTAAGCGTCAACGCCCACCATTACAGAGGATGCTTTCACGATGGCGTAAGCATCTGAGCCTTCTGTGAGCCCCAGATTATCAACCGAAGTGTTGGTAATGGACGCCGCGAAGCAAACCCCAGGTGCAACTTCAATCTCCACGATTGAATTGACTGCGCCGCGTTCAATGTTCTTTACCTTGCCCTTGAACTGGTTACGTGCAGAAATTTTCATGTTCATACCTCTTCTATTGTCTCTGTCCCAGCCATCTGCGGGACTCCATCAACTTCCAGGCAATACACCCCTGGATTCACCCCATTTTATCATGACGCTATCTCCGCATTTGCTTGCAAATACAACGTTTTAAGCCTCTACTGCTGCCTCTCTCGGCCAGTATCAAGCTAGGGTCAGAGAGGGGATGCGTCAATCTTTTACGGCGAGGATTTTTCCTACGCCAGAGTTAGCTTCAGCCCCAAAGCATTCATAATTTTCGTGATGGTTTCAAAAGATGGATTCCCGTCTTTTGACAGTGACTTGTAAAGGGATTCTCGGTTGAGTTCCGTTTGCTTTGCAAGCTGGCTCATGCCGCGAGCTTTGGCGATATCTCGTAATACGACTTGTACAGTTTTCGTGTCCCCATCTTCAAGGGCTATGGCTAGGTAGTCGTGAATCGCTTCGGGACTATCCAAGTATTTACTTGCGTCAAAAGCTGCAAAACTCACATCTTTCATGATTGCTCCTCTCGGATTTGTCGGGCTAATTTTTGAGCCAGCTGAATGTCTTTGGGCTGAGTTGATTTGTCCCCTCCAGCTAGAAGAAACACCGTAATAGCGCCAATCTGGGTGTAGTAAACACGATAGCCAGCCCCAAAATGGAACTTCAACTCGCTAACTGCACCTCCTACCGACTTGATATCTCCAAGCATCCTGCCATGCGCTTCACATCTGGCGATTGCGTGCAAAATGCGACGTTGAGCATGTTTATCTTTCAACCCATCAAGCCAGGCATCGAACAGATTGCTGGAAAGAATCTCCACAAATTAAAGTGTAGCCTACAGGCTACACATGTCAAGAGATAGACAAATATTGACCCGTACCTCTCATTACACGTCGCCCAGAACGTGGATAAATGCCGAGGCTAGCGGGTTTTGGCGGCATAGAGAGCAAAGAGGTGCGAGACGATGTCCGCCTCATCACTATCGGACGGCAGGCCGTAAGCTGCCTCGACCGCGCGGTCGTTTTCGCGGTGTGCCGCCCGCAGCTCCGCGGGCATCAAGTCGGGGTCGTAGAGTGTGGCGAGGGAAGCGTCTGGATAGAGCGCACGCGCCTCTAAAATCCCCTGCGACCAATGCGGCTCATGGTACGGATTGAAAACCTGGCACGCGGGCACCAAATACGAGAAAAGCATCTGGCACTACAACCACAAATACGACGGTGAACAAAAATGCGCCACCCCAAGCCTCGATTAAGAAACCATCGAAACCGCATTCACAACCGTTCTGCAGCAGATGTTGGACGGACAGACCGGCGTGGACGAGGTGCTTGATCAGGCTGTGCGGGCCGAATTGGATACCAGTGTACTCGAAAGCCGAAACCGAGAAACTCCTCGCAGAAGTTGAATCGGCCGCACCGTCGTCAAGACAGACGCACCATCGAATTCACTTTCAGGGACGGCTCGACAATGACGACCGTGCCCCGTAGCGGGAACTCGCTTAAAGATCCCACTCCTCAGTGAGAAGGTTCAGTAGTTTTTGTTGGCGTTGCCGGATGATTGTCGGCGTCCACTCGGATTCTGTAAGCACCTGCGTTGTTAGGGCGAACACAGACACGCCCTTGCCCGAGGTGAAGTATTTTTCTTTCTTTACTGTGAAGTCATAGTTCTGGGCTGCAGAATTCGCGCGCCGACTCAGCAACAGCAGATTGCCTAACTTATGGGTCCATTCTGCCGTTTCCTCTTCGGTGAAATCTTAAACCCACCGGCTATCAGCTGTAGGATTCTGCGGGAGCACGTGCTCGACCGTGACGACCCGATGGTCATAAGACGCTCCCGGATCTTGCGCCAAAATAGAGTCAAGGCGAAGGAGAACATATCGCCGTACCGGTTTTGAGAGATAGATGTCTCCAGCTAAACGTTCCTTTGTATCGGCGCGCTCCTCGTTCGACAACTTGAAAGCCGCTGAGTCAAGGCCGTCACCAGCCGCAAGCTCCTTGAGCAGATCCATGTAGCGGCGCTGTCGGGGTGTTGTATATACCCGACGCACCAGCATACTTGCTGCCAGCCGCTCAAGCTTTGCGAAGAAACTAACCAAAAACTCTGGGTTCTCACCATACTCAGTCAATGCCCATAGTGCCGATGGTCGCCAGTCATCATTATCGAGCTGATCAAGTCGTTTAAGCCAATGATTGACCCGGCTCCATCGAGGATCATCTCCTTGGAAGTCTTGATCCAGTAGTCGAATATCTGCCTTGGCGTATGGCTCAAGAACTTCACGAATAAATCCGGAACCATTATTTGGCAAGTACTGTTTGAGGACCTGTTCAGGGAATTCTTGAAGCAAGCTCTTCACCCCACGGGTGCGTGCCTTAATCGCACGAATATAAAAGAAAAGATTACCAAACTCGTCGCGTCCGAGATTTTCTTCAAGACGCTCCCAGAGATCAGCGTAATGTTGTTTTTCATTCTCATCAATAGTGCCAATGACCTGTGATTTGAAGATATCTTGAGGAGACAAGGGCAGACCACGAGCGTTCATGACTGAAAAAATACGGTAAGCGCTATTGAGATCTGAAGTTGACACTGTCACCAGGAAAGCTCGTCCAGCAATCAGGCGAAACAGCTCTTTAAGCTGCTCCGGGCTCAGCTGAATTAGTTCATCACGAAGAACCTTTGCATTGTCACGAAGGCCACGCTGTGAATCAGTTTCAGGGATATTATCACTAAGCTCAACCAACTTGGTTGTGCCATCCATTGCCTGCACGTACTCATAGAAGAACTGGTTGTCGCGAGGACGTATCTTTAACCGGCGACAGGCCGGTTGGTTATCCCATTCTACGGCTGGCTTCTCAATCAATGAATGAATGCTACGCCGAAGATCGCCACCTTCAACGAGATCACGGATCAAAGCTAGCAAGAGCGTCAAAGTTGTGATTCGTTGCTGCCCATCAATAACCTCGGAACGGGGCTCGTTTGGAGTCTTCACCAGCACGATTGATCCTAGGAAGTAAGGCTCATCGGTATCTCGGTCAAGAGCGCCTAGAAGATCAGATAGCAGCTGGCTGGACTCTTCCTTCCCCCATGCGTAAGGTCGTTGGTATTCAGGAATCACAAATTCGTAATCACCGCTAGTTAGCAGTGTCCCCACGTTGATCTCAGCCGCTTCCAGTCTTCGAGTCATCCCAGTCATTGTTTTCCTTGCTCGAGTAAGTTCGGTTCTGCCTCTATTGAACCCCTGCCCCTATTGTGAACCCGCTAAGCCGCGAGCACCGGACATTCGCTGTTATGTATCCAATCCGAGTAGCAAGTTTCCAGGAACCGCAAACTGAGCAACAGCAGCGTCCAGAACTTCTGGCACTCGCCTTTCTCGTAGCCCTTGCCAGCCCATTGAGCCGCAAACTCCCGAGCAGCTGCCAAATCCGCAACCATCACCAACCCGACCTCTCCAACGCGCCTTGTGCCAACACTTCAGTATCTCACCACGTCCAGACGGAAAGTCGAGAAATCGAAAACAGACCGACATACCAAGTCTGTTAGACAAGGTCGAGCATCGTCCCTGCGCGGGAAATCTGGGAGGGCTAGCGCGTCGCCGCCCCCGTCTCAGGAGTCAGATTTTGCGTCCCCGTCAGGCTTCTCCCGCGACTTCTCTTCCAGGCGCGCTTGTACGACCGGGTCAGCACTAAGAGGGGTATGCGGCTTGCCCAAGTAACGTTTGTCCTGACGCCACCACGGCATGATGCCCACCCAGCCGTCATCCGGGGGAACCAAGGTGTCTGGCTTAAAGCCCAGCTCCATGGGGGTTTGCGGGATTTGGTCGACGATGAAGTACTTGTCTTTATTGTCAAAGTGGGTCAGCATGACCTTGCGGAACGCCCCGAGTTCACAGAACAGAACTCCGGTAATCGGATTGCGTTTCTGTCCGATGATTTTGTACAGCCAGTAGCCAAACAGAGCCACATTGGAAATGAGCGCCAGCCAGGCACACACGATGTTGGCCACCGGGTTCATCGTCGCGTAGTTGAACATTCCGGAGGGCTGCACCAGCAGTTCGGGCAGGATGTTGTTCGCCGCAATCCAGAACATGAGTGTGAAGCACCTGAACCATATCCACTGACCTTTTGCCCACGTGAAAGCGGGAATGGTACAGGCCAGCAACAGGGCGAACGTACAGTACCAGGTGTAATCAGCCAGCGAGTTGTACAGGAAAGCGTGATTCCACAGGTCGTAGGCGATAATCCAGGGCCACACCATATCCACCCAGATGAGTCCCTTAACCTTTTGCTTCGGATTTGAGGTGATGGCAATCTTGCCGAGGCCGGTAATGGTGATGATGTTGAGCACGCCCGCCAGCGCCGAAAGCAAGTTCCAGTACCCCCCGATGGTGCGGAACCCGGTTGCGGGATCGATACCGATGTGGGCTTGGGCAAAGTTGGCAGCCACCGCCTGATACCACGCCTCGGTTCCCACTGCCGCCGCAACGCCGCGAGTTTCGGGCAGTCCCGGAATCATGGGTATACTGTGCGCTTGGTCGATAGCCTGCAGGCACTGCCAATCAGCGGCACAGGAATAGTATTCGCTGGCTTGCAGGAATATGGTGACATCGCGGATATTGGCTTCCATGATGTTTACCGCCAGCCCAATCCACAGCGCGAGCCCGAACCAGAAAGCATAGCGGTGTGCCTTGAGCGGATGACGTTTCCCGTAGAACAGCAGGAATCCGGTCATGGTCGCGGTTAAGACCATGATGGTGAATTTTCCAAAGGGGAACCACCCTACCATGGGGATTCCGTGGGTAATCACATAGGGCATGACCGCGATTCCTCCCACGGTCCACAGGACGAAAATCGTCCAGTTCCAGCGACGGTTTATCTCTGCTATCGCAATCTGTGCCAGCAAAACCACGATCCAGAACAAATAGACTCGCGGAGTTCCGATTTCCCACAATCCTAGAAAGGTATTCACCACTGCTCCTTTGTAGCTGCTTATTGGCTTATAGTGTAAAACCACTATTCAATGTTTTTGTTAGGACGTTGGTCCTGAAATGTGTTTTTATAAATTTATCGACCGAAAGGGACACATTTTTCACAATAGTGTGCTAGTTTCCTCTCAATAGGTGTTCGTACTCGGTATGTCCTCAGAGCGAATTCTTTTAAAATCTGTCAGCTTCGCCCTCTCGGCGAAAAAACCACGAGGAGTTAGGAACTAGGTGATTGAAATGACTACTTCGTCAAAAAGCCACAATTTTTGGAAACTTGCCGGTCTAGCGGCCCTTCCTATTTTCGGGGGAGTGTTCGCGTTTTCGCAGCTTAGCGGTAAAGCGACTCGGGCAGAACAAGACTGGGTCTACCCTGCCGATGACATTATTGACCTAAACTACACGAATGGTAAATCTTCTACTTATGCTATTGATATTGACGCCCCCGCCTATGCGGTTTATCGCATTCTGAAACAAATCGGGGTACAAAAATCAGGCTCATTCAGCAGCGAATTTCTCGAAAGAACTTTCGCACGTCTCCCATTTTATAATCACTATGAAATCCAGGAAGAATTCCAAACTCCAGATGCTATTCAGCCCGGTGATATTGCCGGTTTTGATTACCACGGCATGTCTATGGAGTGGGCCGATGTCGTCCCCGGAAAATACCTGGTGCAATGGGTCGATACTAAGAACCCGCCCGCCGCCCCCGGCAGTTACGCTTTCCGGTTCCCCTTCATGAAGCACTACGCTTCCGCCTGGTGCTTTTACGTTATCCCCCTCAAGGGCGAGCGTTGCCGCTTACTCAATCACTGGCGAGTCGGTTTTGAGCCGGACAACCTCTATACCCGTGTCGTCAACTGGCTCAATATCGAACTGGTCGGTGGGGTGATGGCCCACATGCAAAATATTTACGTAAAACGCGTTGCGGAGTTCCGCAAGAAACAGCAGTGGCACGGAAAGTTTATGCGCGGAGTCCTGGGCGGACGCTTCTTCCGTTCCGAAACCCCCGCTGGCCGCTGGGACGGAACCCCCCTGTTTGAGGACACCTATACGCAATGGTTCCGTTACGGGAGGCGCAGCCCGGCGGTGGCCGAAATCCGTCCCCCCGTCACTGACAACCCGAACTGGCCGCCCGCCGAACCGGGCAACCCGTGGGAGGACATCGTCGACCCGGACTATTTCGTGGACTGGAGCGAGCCGGAGTTCAGCTGGGATGAACAGATCCGCCAGAAGCGCGAACGCACCTACCTGCCCGGCTGGGGAAAGCATCAGTCGAAAGAGGGTGACTAATCATGTCCATGCCGCTCGAGGCTCCCAACCTGTTCTTTTTTGAAGTCGGACAATGGTGGGATTTCGCGATGCTTTTCCTGGTCATCGCGGTGTTAGCCACCCTCGCCTGGCTCGCGATTCGCTTCAAGTGGGCTGCCATAGCGCTGTTTATCGTCATACCCGTGCTGCTCACGATTTTCTGGTGGCCGCACTCGATTCCGGGTACCCAAAGCGAAGGCTGGTTCGCGATTGCCAAACAGTATTCGGCACTCGCCGGCTCACTGTGCTTGGTCGCTTTGCAGTACTTCCCGAAGCTGCGCCGCAACCGCTTCTACCTGCTGATTCCCCCAATCATTCTGTCAATCAACATCCTCGAAGCCGTGATACGTGACTTCCAATGCTATTCCCTGCACGGAAATGTCAACAACGGCATGTGGGTCTGGGGCGGTCCGTGGAACATCATGAACGGGATTGCAGGGATTCTGAACCTGCTGATGATTGCCGGCTGGACCGGAATCTATGTGTCGAAAACGAATCGTCACATTATCTGGACTGACCTCACGATTGGCTGGATTATCGCCTACGACCTGTGGAACGTGGCCTATTGCTACAACTGCCTGTCGGATCGAGCCTGGTATTCCGGCGTGGCGTTGCTGCTGTCCTGTACGATTCCGGCATTTATGGTGATGGGCAGGGGCGCCTGGATTCAGTACCGCGCCTACACCCTGACTTTCTGGTCAGCATTCGTGCTCTCGTTCCCGCACTTCACCCAAGACTCCATGTTTAGCCACGTGGCGAGTCAAAACCACGCCGCGCTGTTCCTGCTGTCTTTCTTGGCGTTGGCAACCAACGCGGGACTGGCCATCTACCACGTGTGGAGGATTGTAAAGACAAAGCGCAATCCGTTCAAGACCGAGCTGTACGCGGATTTGCCGCAAAACGTTAAGATTATCCGCCGCACCGCGACTGATGAAGTCAAAGAGCGTATCGCAACTCGTTTAGGAAAGACGCCACAGGAGCTGGGGTATCTGGACTAACTAGGCTATCCGTAACCGGTTCGAGGGCGCGCTCTCGAACCGGTTACACTTTGCCCCCCGAGATGCTCTCCGGCACAAAAAGCCCAGAGGATCAGTCCTCTTCTTTGAAAGCGTCAGCGCTAGGAATTTCGTCTACCCCGGCCTGTGCCATTTCTATGCGCGCAGCTTGACCGAGCTCAGCCGAAACCGGGACAGTGAGGTCCTCAAGAACTCGTGTCGGCCAACCCAAATCTAGGGAATCCAGAGCGGTTTCCTTCACGCAGTGTGATTCCGCGATACCGACCACATCCACGTCGGTGATGTCGGCACGACGCAAAATCTCTTCTAAGGTATCCCCCGCCTTGTTCACCCCTTCAAAGCCTGAATAAGCGGCTGCGTACTGGCCTTTCTTAACGGAGTCGTCAAAGGGGAGGGCGGCAATGGCGTCGTGCAGTTCCGCCTGCGCCGTGCCCGCCACGCCGTGAGGCGGCCAGGTGTCGACGAAGTCAGGATGGTCGGAAAAATGTTCCCCTGGATTGATGTGCCAATCCTGAGTGGTGACGATAATCTCGTATTCGTCCTCGTACTCGGTGACAAAGTCCGCAATCCGCTCCGCGACATCGTTACCGCCCACCACTCCTAAGGCTCCGCCCTCGCAAAAGGTCGGTTGGACATCAACAATCAGCAGTGCGCGTTTCATTTCGGCCATAGTTCCTCCGTTGTTTTGGGGATACCTCTATTATGACCTGGAACAGCCGTTAATCTAACCGAAGTGTAAAAAACCAAAAGTCCCCGCTTTACGCGAGGATTTGGTGGCTCCGACCGGCGTCGATCCGGTGACCTAACGATTTTCAGTCGTTCGCTCTGCCAACTGAGCTACAGAGCCAACGTTCGTCTTAGCTTGTGGCCATCGACGAACTGCGACCCTGACGGGACTTGAACCCGCGACCTCCGCCGTGACAGGGCGGCGCGCTAACCAACTGCGCTACAGGGCCATTCAAAGCGCAAACCCGAAGGTTTACATGTACTCCCAACGGGATTTGAACCCGTGTTGCCGCCGTGAAAGGGCGGAGTCCTAGGCCGCTAGACGATAGGAGCGTCGCCTAAGCCCAGGGGGCTAAGGACTTGAAATAGTTTAGGTGAAAAAAGCCTAGAGTGCAAAACTTCCCGTCCCCCGGTCATCCCGAGCGCGATAACCTATGCTAGAGACATGAGTTTTGTGTTCAGCCAGACCCCGGAGCCGAATCCAACCCCGGATACCGCCGTCAAGGAAGTCCTGGAAACTTCCCTGGACATCATGGCAGTTCTGGCTGCCAGTTTGGTCTGCATCCTAGCTTTACTGGTGGCTTCCCAGGTCATCGGATTTTTGTTGCGTCGCTGGGGACGCAAACACCGCCTGATTAAATATCTGGAGCGTCGTTCCCGGGTGGGCGGATCTCTGACCTGTGTTGCTCTGGGGGCGACAATCGGGTGGCATTGGACGGTTCGCAACCCCAACGTTCCTGGTTACGACATAGTTTCACACAGCTTGCTGATTTTCATGATTGTAGCCGTGACGGTGTGGATGATTGAACTGTGCGCTGTCCTAGAGGACATGACCCGGACGCAGATTGAGGGCGGGTCGAAGCCGAACCGTCTGGTTACGCAAGCTCAAGTCCTACACCGGGTTTCACAAGTTTTCTTCGGCGTTTTTGGGGCTATCGCGATTGCGTTGACGTTTCCAGAAGCGCGTGCCGCTATGGGGTCGGTGCTGGCTTCTGCCGGCATCATCTCCCTGATTGCTGGTATCGCGGCACAAGGAGTGTTGGCCAATATGTTCGCTGGGCTCCAGATTGCTTTCTCCGACCCGATTCGGGTGGGTGATGTAGTCGTTGTGCAAGGCCAGCAAGGCACGATTGAAGAAATCACGCTGACATATATTGTCATTCATCTGTGGGATGAACGCCGCCTCATCCTGCCGTCCAAGAAATTCACCGAGGAACCTTTTGAGAACTGGACCAAACGGGACACCAATTTGTTGGGAATAGTGGAACTGCGTGTGGACTGGCGTCTGCCGTTGGCGGCATTCCGTAACGAAGTGGATCGATTGCTCTCAGAAACGGATTTGTGGGATGGACGCACCGCCAGTGTGCAGGTCACAGACAGTTCCGAAGAAACCATGCTGGTGCGTTTGGTGGCGAGCGCCGCGAACTCCGGGGATTTGTGGGATCTCAAGTGTTTCCTACGAGAACGCCTCATTGAGTGGATTCAAGGCGAAGCCTCCTACGCCCTGCCACGCCGCCGCATTGAAACCGACAAAGTGACAGAAGTCAAGCTGCCCGTAGATGAAATCGAGATTGAGAAACAGGCTCGCGAGCTGGCTATCGCCACAATCCGGGAAGCAAACAGCGATCGCCACGCCGCGGCCGCCGCGAAACAGGAGCACGAAGCTGTCCCGACTAACCCTTACGGGGAGCCGCTTTTGGACCAGTATGCCCGCAAAATTCAGGAAAGACGCCGCTCTTGGCGCTCTAAGGCACGACATCTGGATGCAACCCAGAGCGAAGCTCCCGGACAGCTTCTCCCCTCCCAAGATGCCCTGCAAGATACCAAGTTGATGAGTACCACCGCCACGATGACTTGTGACCGGCTCTATTCCGGGACTCCCGATGCAGAGGAACGCCGCAAACTTGTCACGGGACCCAAACAAACTGACCGCAAGCCAACTGCTGACAGTGACAACACAACTAAAGACACCATCCCACCTTCTGAGGAGGCACAGAAATGAGCCGGAGTAAACGCTCTCGGAAACCTGCCCCCGCCCAAACCCGCTCGGCCACCCACACTATGCCGAATCCGGATTACCTGCGGATTATTACCTGCAATTTACAGTGGGGTACCCCGGCGGAGGGCTGGCCCGATATCCAAAAGGCGAATTCAAGAACGGGAGCATTTATCCGAGGTTTGGGGGAACGCTGCCGCAGTCTGTTCAAATCGGGTTCGGTCAATACTCGCACCCAGCTGACGGAGGAAAATCTGCGACAGACTGCCCTGGTACTCAAGCGGTTGAAACCGGATATTTTGGCGTTGCAGGAAGTCGACAAAGGACAACGACGTTCTGGTTACCTCCACCAGGCGCGCATACTGGCGCAATCTTTGCACCTGCCCTATTGGCGTATCGGAGCGTCTTACGCAGGTCAGTCCCAAGTCCTGCACCGCCGCCCTTTGGACAGCGAGTTAAAGGCGGAAAGCGGGTACGGTATCGCCCTGCTCTCCCGCTGGCCGGTGAAATCTTGGCACTTTAAACGGCTCGGCAGAGTCCGGGCCCGCATAGTGTGGGGCAGCGACCCGTGGAAGGGATTTTCTCACGGCTTTCTCGAGGGTTTACGCGACCTTCCCGATGCTGCAAAAGGGACCGGGATTCGGTTTGGTCAGATGCGGGTGCTGTTGGCGGCCCGGCTGGCTACTCCGCTGGGGACCGTTGCTCTAGGCACAACCCACCTCGAAATTCACCGCCCCACGGCCGCTTCTCAGCTGCGGCGTGCCTGGCGGTCCCTCTACCACCTGCGTTCTGAATCATGCCTGCTAGTGGGGGATTTCAACCTGCGCGATCACCACATCGACAAAGTGCTACAGCCTTTGCCCACAGAACAACACCCCGAACTGCATGCGGCGATCCCGTCGTATCCGGCAGACAAGCCGTGGATTACCCTGGATCAGTTGCTGGGCAACGGTTGGGAGTTGGTGGGCGAACCGCGAGCTTTGCGTCTGCCCATCTCGGATCACCAGGCAGTCATCTACGATTTGCGCCCCGTAAAGGCCACGCAATAGCCCTTTGGCATCGCAGTAGTAGCCATCCGGGAGGAAGCTCGCGAGCCCGAGCGGGTAAAAAGTTTCCCAGGCCGATGATGACGCCAGCCTGGGAAACTAATGGAAACGAAATGAACTTAGCCGCGGAAGCGCGGGAATGCAGACTTACCGGCGTAAACGGCGGCATCGCCAAGCATATCCTCGATACGCAGCAGCTCGTTGTACTTGGCGACGCGTTCGGTACGAGCCGGGGCTCCAGTCTTAATTTGGCCGGCATTGGACGCTACCGCCAGATGCGCAATCGTGGTGTCCTCGGTTTCGCCCGAACGATGCGAAGTCATGGTGTGGAATCCCGCCCGGTGGGCCATCTCGATAGCTTCGAGCGTTTCGGTGAGCGAACCAATCTGGTTGACCTTTACCAACAGAGCGTTTGCCACACCTTCCTTGATGCCACGCTCTAGGCGTTCAGGGTTCGTGACGAACAGGTCGTCGCCCACCAGCTGTACCTTGTCGCCAATGGCGGCGGTGAGTTTCTGCCAGTCCTCCCAGGCTTCCTCATTCAGCGGATCTTCAATGGAAACAATCGGATACTTTTCAATCAGTTCCTCGTAGTATTTCTCCATGTAAGCCGCATCGCGGGCTTCGCCCTCGAAGTTGTACTTGCCGTTCTCGTAGAACTCAGAAGAAGCTACGTCCAGAGCCAATGCCACGTCCTTGCCGGGCTTGTAACCGGCCTTTTCGATAGCAACCAGAATCAAATCGAGAGCTTCCGCGTTAGACTCCAGGTTCGGCGCAAACCCGCCTTCGTCGCCCAAACCGGTGGCCAGACCCTTGTCCTTCAAAACGGACTTCAGGCAGTGGTACACCTCAGCGCCCATCCGCAACGCTTCGGCGAACGTCTCGGCACCAATCGGGGCAATCATGAACTCTTGAATGTCCACGTTGGAATCCGCGTGGGATCCACCATTCAGGATATTCATCATCGGCACTGGCAAGACGTGAGCATTAGGACCGCCGAGATACTCGAACAGTTCCAGACCGGCATCCTCGGCCGAAGCCTTCGCCACTGCCAGGGACACGCCCAGAATCGCATTCGCCCCCAGTTTGCCCTTATTGGGAGTGCCGTCCAGGTCCATCATTGCTGCGTCAATACTGCGCTGTTCGACGGTATCAAATCCCACCAACTCGGGAGCAATAATGTCGTTTACCGCCTTGACCGCCTTTAATACGCCCTTACCTTGGTAACGTCCCTTATCACCATCGCGGAGTTCCACCGCTTCGAACTGGCCGGTCGATGCGCCAGAAGGAACCGCAGCGCGAACCATACCCCCTTCGTACTCAAGCTCGACTTCGACCGTGGGGTTACCGCGGGAATCGAGAATTTCGCGACCGTAAATACTTTCGATGATTGCCAACTGAGTCTCCTTATGTGACAGGTTGTTATTTTTCCGCCGCTCCGCCCGAAAGAGGGCACAGGCAGCCACTACTATTCTTTCGTAAAAATGCGCATTTGTCCGGGGATTTCTCCCCGGACAAACAAATTTTTCTCGATTTAACTTTCCAGTTCTCGCCGCAGTTTTCGCTTACTGCTGGGCCTGACCCATCATCTGCATTTGCGCGGCACGTTGCTGAATCAGCTGAATAGTTTGATTCATCCGATTCGACAGCTTCGCATTATCTAGGTCGAAACCGGCCTGGTAAGCCTGTTCAATCTGCGCCGCCACCTGCGAATTGACCGGTGACACACCCAACTCGTGAGCGACTCCCTGATCTGTGGCGGTGGCGCACAGCAACAGTTGCATGACATCGCGAGTTTCGGGGGACATCTGTGCAGGGTCCACCTTGAACAGGTCGGTTTTAATCTCATCAAGCTGCGGGCACTGCGAGAGCAAATCCTTGCCGCCTTCGTTGAGAGTCCGCAGATAACGTAGGGCATAAATGCGCGCGGTCTGCATATCCGGCGTGTCGTTGAGGTTAATTCCCGCTTCGGCCAGTTCTTTGGTGACCGTTCCGATTTGCGCTTCGGTAACGACCCATCCATCGCCATAGGCGGCCACTCCTGGTTTTGCTTCGCATCCGCTCAGCAGTCCCCCCGCGAGCGCCAGCGCGGCAACGCCCGTCATCAGCTTGGTTGCGGTTTTTGTGGTTTTGGTCACGAGGGACTTTTCCGCCATCGTTTTTCCCTTCAATAGTCCGGCCCAACGTTCCCATCTTAGCTTTTCTTTGACTGGGGAGGGAATTTTAAACCAAGGGTTTGATGATGCCTCGAATGACTTTCTGTACCCATTCCATAAGCTCCAGGTCCACAATCGGAGTTTCGCTCAACCCATTTTTCCTGGTTGGGGCGGGTATGAACAATTCGCGCGTAGTCAGTTTCAGCCGCGCCCCCGGATACAGGCGCTGCAGACGTGCCATCTGCGAATCTGCCAACTCAACGGGCGCAAAGCGAATAAATTTACCCAAGACCTTTATTTCCTGCACCTTTTGAGTCCGCGCCAGGTTACGCAGTTTCGCGACTGCCCCCAAGCGTTCAAACGGTTGCGGAGGTCGTCCGTACCGGTCGGTCATTTCCTCCAGTAACTGGTCAATCTCCTCATCAGTGGTAGCCGAGGACAGACGCGTATAGGCATCGAGACGCAGCGACTGCACATCCAGGTAGTCCTCGGGAATGTAGGCATCTATGGGAAGCTCAATAGACACACTAGTGTCTTCTGGGGCTTCCTGGCCTTTATAGGCCGCTACCGCTTCGCCCACCATGCGAACATACAGGTCAAAACCGACTCCGGCGATGTGTCCGGACTGTTCGCCACCCAACAGGTTCCCGGCCCCGCGAATTTCCAGGTCTTTCGTAGCGATAGCCATCCCAGACCCCAGCCCGGTGTTGGTTCCAATCGTTTTCAGTCTCTCAAAAGCCGTTTCATTCATAGTAATGCCGGGCGGATAGAGGA
This sequence comes from Mobiluncus sp., assembly GCF_985070215.1. Taxonomy (NCBI): domain Bacteria; kingdom Bacillati; phylum Actinomycetota; class Actinomycetes; order Actinomycetales; family Actinomycetaceae; genus Mobiluncus; species Mobiluncus sp. The sequence continues at coordinate 26,286 of NZ_CFKZQR010000012.1, forward strand.
AGTAAGCGTAGCCTCGTTCCCGCCCGCGGCCGACTCGTCCGCGCAGCTGATGCAGCTGGGACAGGCCAAAACGATCCGCACGGTCCACGATGATTGTGTTGGCGCTGGTTACATCCAACCCGTTTTCGACAATAGTTGTGGACACCAGCACATCGAATTCTTGGTTCCAGAAATCCACCATGACCGATTCCAGCTGTTTTTCCGACATTTGCCCGTGGCCCACCCGAATCCGCGCTTCGGGCACCAGCTCGGCGAGGTGAGCGGCAACCTTATTGATGGATTGCACGCGATTATGCACAAAAAATACCTGACCGTCACGCAAAAGCTCGCGCCGGATAGCGGCCGCAACCTGCTTATCCGAGTAGGCTCCCACGTAGGTCAATACCGGGTGGCGGTCCTCCGGCGGGGTGGTGAGGGTGCTCATGCCACGAATCCCGGTAATAGCCATTTCCAGGGTGCGCGGAATCGGGGTGGCGCTCATGGTCAAAACGTCAACGTTAGCACGCAAAGCCTTGAGGGCTTCCTTGTGCTCCACCCCGAAACGTTGTTCTTCATCAATCACCACCAGACCCAGGTCTTTAAACCGAACATTGCCCGACAGCAGGGCGTGGGTTCCGATTACGACTTCGATAGAGCCGTCTTTCAACCCGGCCTTAATCCGAGTGGCCTCTTTGGCAGTAGTAAAGCGCGACAACGCCGCTACCGTCACCGGGAATCCCGCAAAACGGTTCGTAAACGTTTCCGCATGCTGGCTGACCAGCAGGGTCGTCGGAGCTAGAATTGCCACCTGCTTGCCGTCCTGAACAGCTTTAAAGGCCGCGCGTACCGCTATCTCGGTTTTTCCGTAACCCACGTCGCCGCAAACCAACCTATCCATCGGAACGGTTTGTTCCATGTCGTGCTTGACTTCATCAATGACCGTGAGCTGGTCGGGAGTTTCCACGAACTCGAAACTATCTTCCAACTCGCGTTGCCAGGGGGTATCCGGGCTGAAGGCATACCCGGTGGTGGCTTGGCGAATAGCGTAGAGACGCACCAGTTCGCGAGCGATTTCTTTCACCGCTTTCCGGGCTCTGGACTTGGTTTTTGCCCAATCTGCCCCGCCCATCTTTGACAGCGCCGGGGATTCTCCGCCCACATACTTCGAGAGCAAGTCCAGGGAATCGGTAGGAACCCAGAGCTGATCAGCGGGCCCGTTGCGTTTGCTGGGGGCGTATTCCAAAACCACGTACTCTTTCGAGGTGGCTTCTCGACCTCGTCCCATGGTGCGCTTCGCCAGTTTTACGAAACGTCCGATGCCGTGGTGCAGGTGAACCACGTAGTCTCCCTGGTTCAACGTGAGAGGGTCAATAGCTTTACGTCGTCTGGCGGGAAGGTTTGCCTTGTCGGAGGCATGGCGGGACTTCTTTTTGCCCAAGACCTGTGCCTCACCCACCACCAAAAGTTGCGCTGCGGGGACCTGGTACCCCTCGTCCAGGGGTGCCACCGTAATCTGTACCGCGCCGCTGCTCGTCGCTGTGGCATCAGCAACCACCTTCGCCGGGACATCCGCCTCGCTGAGGACATCCCGCAGACGGCTCGCCATCCCTCTACCTGTCGTAGTAATCACGACATTCCAGTTTTGTGACACCAAATCGCCGATTGTACCAATCAGTCCAGTTTCTCCGGCGGGAGGCTCCATCACGATTTGCGCCCCTACGTTCTGGGCGTTTTCACCTACCGCAAAAGGAGAGACGAACACGGTTTCCATACTCGCCTCTCGGGCGGCGGCGTGGAGCTGTTCCAAGGTTAGAAATGAAGCCTGTTCAATCTCCAGGGGCACTTCCCCGCCGCCCGCGGCCGCTGACCAGGAAGCCGCCAGGAACTCTTGGGTCGTTTCCACCAGTTCTTTCGCGCGTGCTTCCAAACGGGGACGATCGGTTGCCACCAGACGGGCTCCAGGCGGTAGCAAGGAAAACAGGGGCACCATTTCCGCTCCCAGCAGTGGACTCAAGGACTCCAATCCTTCGCCGTACTTGCCCTCAGCTGCGAGATTCAGTATTTCGCCAGCTTGGGGCATTTGGTCGGCCAGGCTGGCGGCCCGCTCTCGCGCCGCGTCGTCGAGGAGCAGTTCGCGGCAGGCCGGGGCAACCAGCTCCCGGATGTCGCCACCGAATGTCCGCTGATCCCTAGCCGTAAATGCCCGGATGGTGTCTACCTCGTCGCCAAACAGTTCGATACGCACGGGATGGGCGGCTGTGGGCGAAAAAACGTCAATCAGACCCCCACGCACCGCAAACTGACCGCGCGTTCCGACCATATCAACCCGTTCGTAACCCAAACGCAACAGGTCCGCAGCCATGGCGTCACGCTCATAAGTGTCTCCCACCTGCACCGTAAACAGGGGATAGTCAGCGATATGCGCGTTCACCGGGGCTAGAGCGGCTCGCATGGGCATGACCAGAAAATGTACCGCATCTGACGGATGGGGATGCGTCACCCGATGCAAAGCCCAAATTCGGCGCGCCATCGTGTCTGCCCGGGGGGAAAGCCTCTCGTGCGGCAAGGTTTCCCAGTCAGGAAACAGCTCCACTCCCGTAGTGTAGGCTCCCAGTTCACGTGCCAATTGGGTGGCGGTACGAGTGCTCGGCGCGAGGACCACGGTTAGACCTTCGCGGCCACCGGGCAAACCCGCAATGAGCGGGGCATAAAACCCGGGTGGCGCCACGTATTCGCACACCGAACCCGCCGCATCAGGCTCCAGGCCTACCAAAGCAGCCCCGGTCGCCTCCAGTAAACCGTGCAAACTCATGAATGAACCTGACCCCCTCAGCTCAGACCAGACTTGGGAACGCGCCGCCCCTTACTTGGGGTTGCCCAAATGTAACCTGGCTTGAGCTTTCGCCAGTCCGTTTTCCGCAATATCCGTCACGCATTGTACCGCTCGGTCCAAAACCTCATCGAGGATACTTTGCTGGGACTTCGGGATACGTCCTAGAACCCAGTTGATGACGTCAGACCCCCCACCGGGCAATTTGACCGGACGCCCGATACCAATGCGTAAACGCGCAAAATCTTTCGTCCCCAAAGACTTTTGGATGGATTTCAACCCGTTGTGCCCGCCATCGCTGCCGCCAACTTTCAGCTTTGCGTAACCCATTTCGAGGTCTAACTCATCATGAACCACCAGCAGGCGCTCGGAGCCAAGCCGGTAGTAATCCAGCAGTTCTTTCACTCCCGAACCGGATTCGTTCATGAACGAGCCGGTGTGAGCCACGATAATCTTGGGGGCATCGACCCCGTAGCCCAAGCTCACTGTTGCCACGCGCGCCACCACTCCCGCACGCGCCAGGGACTGATTCCGATACGTTTGGCCAGATTGCTTTACGAAGCGATTAGTCACCAGGTATCCACAGTTGTGCCGGGTTCCGGCATATTTTTCACCGGGATTGCCGAGCCCCACCACGAGCCAGGTTCCCTCCTCGTCTACCAGACGAGAAGGATCCAAACGTGGTTCGTGAGTGGGGCTCATCAGCAATCCAAGCAAGTGTCAGAAAACCGCTACTACTCAGCGGATTCTTCGGTTTCTTCCGCAGCCTCAGCCTCGGTAGTTTCTTCTTCCGCAGCCTCAGCCTCGGGAATTTCAACTTCCTGCGGAGTGGTGACGCTCAAGACAATCGCTTCCGGATCGGTCTTGGCTTCCACGCCCTCAGGCAACTTGATGTCGGCCACGCTCAACACCACGCCGTCTTCCAATCCGTCCACGCTGACCTCGATCTTTTCCGGAATAGCAATAACCGGAGCAAAAATTTCCATGTTCAGCAGGTCTTGGTTGGCAACCAAACCAGCCATAGGCTCGCCGATGATTTCGATAGGCACTTCCACGTCCACCTTTTCATCGGCCTTCACCAGCAGCAGATCCATGTGCATAATCTGGCGCTTTACCGGGTGGCGCTGAATGTCCTTGACCAGGACCATCGCCGGGTCTTTCAGTCCCTTCAGGGAAATAACGGCATTCGCGTTGTCCTTCACCAGCAGGAAAGTGTCGTGGTAGGGCAGCAGCAGGTGCACCGGATCGGTGCCGTGCCCGTAGAGAACTGCCGGAATCTTGTCGGCGACCCGGGCGCGGCGAGCAAAGCCCTTACCAAAATCCGTGCGCTGTTCGACTTGCAAAGTGGGGTTATCAGCCATGTTTTGTATCCTCCAAAATATGTAATCAGTTTGTGTTTTCCCGGGAGGACCGCGGAATTCTGTTGCGGGACCGCCTGTCCGAAGTATCGTTGCTCCCCTCACGGGTGAGCAGACGACTCCGTTTCCTGCCACGAGACAGAAAAACCCGCCATGCTCAAAACAGCAAAAGCGGGCGAAGGGCATCCAGCAAAGTTACCGGGCCGCGTCGATAACGGTTCACGCCGCGGAATGACCGCCACGTTCCCCCTCGCCGAGGCAACCCGACAATAATAGCGAAAACACCGCAATTTTGCTAATTTGCGGAGGCGTTAACCTTCTCCGTTACTCGCCGGTCAAACAGTAATCTGGCCAGATTCAATATTTGGGGATACCTAAAGGTAAAAACGTGAAACAATAGTTTTATGAATGAAACCATCGATGTCCAGCTCAAGCATCGCACTATTCGTGAGTTTAAATCGGATCCTATTCCCGAGGATACTTTCCAAACCCTGATGGACGTAGCCATGCACACTCCTTCGTCCCGCGGGATTCAAAATGCCTCGATTATTCGGATTAAGGATCAAGCAAAGCGCGAAAAGCTGGCTGAAATTGGTGGTCAAGAATATGTTGCCCGCGCCCCGGAGTATCTGCTGTTTATTGCAGATTTAGCTCGGGGCGCAGCCATTCTGGAGGAAATGGGGTTGTTTCCTCAATCGGCCGCCACGATAGATACATTCCAGGAAGCCTTCACCGATGCGGTTCTCATGGTGCAAAACGTGGTGGTCGCAGCCGAGTCGTTGGGGTTGGGGGCCAATATTTTAGGCAATATTTTGAACGACCCCAAGGCGGTGGTCACGGCTATCGGGCTGCCTCCTTACACCTTCCCAGTACTGGGCCTAACCTTGGGATATCCCGGCGAGGAACCGCAGCTCAAACCGCGGATGCCCAAAGAATTCCGGGTCATGACTGACACGTATGTGCGTCCGGATTCCTACCTGGAAGCCCTCAAGGATTACGACGCGCAGATGCGCGAATACTATGACCTGCGCAATAAGGGCAGGCGTGAGGACAAGTTTACGAGTCAAATCTTTCAGAAGCTCGGCAAGGTACGCAACCGCCGCGCTTCCCTCCTGGATGATATCGAGTCTCAGGGATTCCTCATGCACCCCTAGACTCCAGGGGAATCGCGCCCGTTTTACTCGAACAGGGCCGTCACGGAGCCTTCCTCAAAGACCTGGCGAATTGCCCGGGCCAGCAACGGCGCAATCGGCAGAACCTTGAGCTGCGGGAAACACTTATCCGGAGGAATCGGCACCGTATCCGTAACGATGACCTCGCGGGCTCCACATTCGCTCAGCCGCTTTGCCGCGGGATCGGAAAACACCGCGTGCGTGGCCGCCACCAGCACGTCTCTCGCCCCGGCGTGCTTCAAGACCCCCACGGCTTCCGCGATTGTGCCGCCGGTATCAATCAAGTCATCGACCAGCACACAGGTGCGTCCTTCAACATCGCCCACCACGCGGTTGGCGACAGCCACATTGGGACGGGAAGTATCGCGACTCTTGTGCACGAAAGCCAGAGGGTATCCGCCCAGGCGGTTCGCCCACTTTTCAGCCACGCGAATCCGGCCCGCATCCGGTGACACCACGGTCACGTTATTCAAATCCACGCGGGTGCGGACATAATCAATCAGCACCGGCATCGCCTGGAGGTGATCCACCGGGCCGGTAAAGAAACCCTGTTCCTGCGAGGAGTGCATATCGATGCTCATCAAACGAGACGCTCCGGCAGTCTTGTACAGATCCGCAATCAGACGGGCCGAAATCGGTTCGCGCCCCTGATGTTTCTTATCTTGACGGGCATAGGGATACAACGGGGCGACCACGGTGATGCGCTTGGAGCTGGCTCGCTTCAGGGCATCAATCATGATGAAGTGCTCCATTAGCCACTTAGAGACATTGCCGGAAATGGACTGGATACAGAACACATCGCAGCCGCGCACTGACTCGTTGTAACGCACATAGATTTCGCCCGAGGCAAAGTCGTAGATGGTCGTAGGCAGCACCTCCACGTCAAGTTCCTTAGCAACCTGTTCAGCCAGTTCGGGGTGCGATCGACCCGACACAATCACCAGGCGCTTGCGCGGGGTATCAAACAACTCTGCCATTTGTTTTCCTTCTTTTATCGGAGTTTTTCTGTTGTTGCAAAGGTTTTCATAAGGGTGGTTGCCCTCCCTTTCATTCACCGGGACTATTTCGTACCGTCTGTTTTGTCTGGGGAGTTCCCTTCGGCTTGTTTAGCCCGCATCGCCTCGATGGCGGCGATAGTTTCTGGACGATTCTGGGCGACCCAGCCGGGAATTTGGCGCATCTGGAAGTCATTGACCGCCAAGCATCCCTCCGGGATGTCTTGGCGCACGATGGTCCCCCCGCCGGTATAAACGCCGTCTCCGATATTGACCGGGGCAATGAACACGTTATTCGCGCCCGTTCGGCAATGCGACCCAACGTTGGAGTGATGCTTATGTACCCCATCGTAGTTTGCAAAGATGGTGGCGGCGCCGATATTGGTGCCTTCCCCGATGGTGGCGTCCCCCACATAAGACAGGTGAGGAATCTTGGTGCCTCGCCCGACTTGAATGTTTTTCGTTTCGCAAAAGCCTCCGACTTTCGTACTTTCCGACAGGATGGTTCCCGGACGTAGGTAAGTGAAAGGCCCGATATAGGAATGGGCGCCAATTTCGGATGATAGGCCATGAACCCGAAAGACTTCCGCGTCGTCTCCGACTAACATGTCGATAAGCGTCGAGTCCGGTCCGATACGGCAGTCCTCTCCGATGGTGGTGTGGCGGCGCAGCTGCGTATTGGGGTAAATCGTGGTGTCCTGACCAATGGTCACGTCGGCATCAATCCATGTCGTCGTCGGATCGATGATGGTGACACCCTGCAGCATCCAGTACCGAGTGCGACGGCGATTGTATTCGGCTCGCAGTTCGGCCAACTGAGCCCGGTCATTGCAGCCTTCCGCTTGCGCCGTGTCTGCCAGCAACACCGAAGAAACTTTTAATCCTTCCCGGCGGGCAGCCTTAATGGTGTCGGTTAGATAGATTTCCCCTTGGTCGTTGTTTGTCGACAGGGTCGGTAAGCAGCGGTTTAAGAATTCGGCATCGAAGGCATAAATCCCGGCGTTGACTTCTTTGATTTGCTTTTGAGCATAGGTTGCATCACGTTCCTCAACAATGCCGGCGACGTGTCCGGCCACTCGCTGAATTCGCCCGTAGCCGAAAGGATTGGCTATCTCGGTAGTTAGCAAGCACAAGGCCGCCCCTTCGTCCTCGCGAGTTTCCGCCAGGGACAGAATAGTGGAGGAATCGAGCAGGGGTACATCAGCAGAGGTCACCACCAAAGTTCCCGTCGCAGCCCCCAGTTCCTCGAGCTTTTGTAAAGCACACCACACCGCGCGACCGGTACCGGGCACATCGTCCTGGTGAGCAATCGCAATGTCGGGATTGACTGCTAGAGCTTCGGCGGCTACAGCATCGGCCTGGTGACGGACCACTACCACGATCCGTTCCGGTTCGACTTCCATAGCGGTGTGGATAGCGTGAGAAAGTAGGGTGCGCCCTGCGAAAGAGTGCAAGACCTTGGCCTTCTTAGACTTCATACGGGTGCCTTGGCCTGCAGCCAAGATAACGATGGTGCTGACGTTGGTCATGTTCCTATCCTAACGCCTTGCCCGCCCCTAAAAAGCAAAACGTTCCGCCCCCAGGATTCGAACCCAGACTAAAGGTACCAAAAACCTCTGTGCTGCCATTACACCAGGGCGGAATGCGCCGCTGACTACAGTCGAAAACAGCGCCCGTCCATTTTGCCATTTTTCAACTTTTTTAGAAAGTTGAAACCGAGGCTTAGCGTGGCCATAATCTGCAAGTGCTACACAGTTCTGCAACACGGCTGGAAGTTTTACAGCCACTCCCCGCAGTAGGCCGCCGGTAGCCGCCACGGAAAATTTCACTACGTCACAGCGCTTTTCTCCGCGACAAAGAATCTCGACCTCAAGTATTATTAAAGAAATTTTCCTCTAATAGGACGGTGCTATGGTTCCCCCCTCAGATTTATCCGAAGGCGACGAAGTCGACGGCATCCTCAAGGCTTGGCGTTCCCTGCTTCCCCGTGCCGATTTAACTCCACTTTCAGTGTTCTCCCGAGTTTCCCGCCTCGCTCGTCACCTTGACCAGGCACGTCGCGAAGCGTTCTCCTCAGTAGATTTGGAGCCCTGGGCTTTCGATGTGCTTTCTGCCCTACGCCGGGCAGGAGAACCATTCTCCCTGACGCCCGGCGTACTCATGCAGCAATCTCTGGTGTCCTCCGGAACCATGACGAACCGCATCGATCGGCTGGAAGAACGCGGACTGGTACGCCGCTGCGCCCACCCGGAGGACCGCCGTGCCATTCTGGTGGAACTCACCGAGGACGGCAAAAGGCACGCCGATGCCGCGATAACTAAGCTGATGGCTACGGAACGGGATTGGCTGGGCGACCTTTCCGAAGCAGATGTGAACGAATTGGCACGGCTGTTGCGAGCCGTGCTCCTCCCCTTCGATGCCCAGTCACGCTAGGAGACCTGCGAGGGTTGTTTCTCCTCGACCCGCGTCACTACTTTGATAGGGTCAGCCTGGGGGACATCGTCAGGTGCTACAGCAAGTACAGCTTTCGGCTCGATTCGCAGCGCCACGCGTTGTCCCTTCGTGACCATCATGGATTCCGAAGGGGTGATCTGAGCCGTCAACGTGATTCCCGAAGGCATCTCTACCTCAACTTTCGCGGTTGATCCCAGGAAAGTCAGGTTCTTCACCACGCCTTGATTGGCTAATCGGGGGGCGTGAGGCCGCACCATCTCCAGCTGTACAGATTCGGGACGCACCAAAATTGTGGCCTCCCCGTTGGTGCGTTTCGTTGAGGTTTTCAGAATCGGAATTTCTTGGTCTCCTACGAAAGCCGAACCATCCCGTATCACAGCGGGAATACGGCTGGATTCACCGATGAAAGTCGCCACAAATTCGTTGGCGGGTTCGTTGTATAGCTCCCAAGGCTCGGCGATTTGCTGCAGCTTGCCATCTTTCATCACACCGACCCGGTCTGCCACAGCCAAAGCCTCCTCCTGGTCATGCGTCACGAACAAGGTTGTCAGACCGGACTGCAACTGAAGCCGGCGGATTTCTCCACGCAACTGCACCCGCACTTTGGCATCCAAAGCCGAGAGCGGCTCATCGAGAGCCAACACCGCGGGTCGCAACACCAACGCTCGCGCCAGGGCCACCCGCTGCTGCTGCCCTCCGGACATTTGGTGAGTGTACTTATCAGCTTGGTTAGCCAGACCCACCATCTCCAGGGCTTCCATAGCCTGACGAACCCGACGTTTAGAGTCGACTTTGCGTACCGTCAGACCGAACTCTACGTTCTGGCGCACCGTCATATTGGGAAAAAGGGAATACTGTTGAAACACCATGGCCATATTTCGCTTTGCTGCGGATGTGTGGGTGATGTCTCGCCCGTTGACCACAATCTGGCCCGAATCAATCTGCATCAAGCCTGTCAGAGCCCGCAACGCGGTTGTTTTCCCGCATCCTGAGGGTCCCAGCAGCACGACCAGTTCTCCACTGTGGAATTCACAGTTGAAATGATCCAGAGCCTTGGTGTGTCCATATCGTTTGTTCAGGTCCCGAAATTCAACCTCGGCACCGACAGCCTCATTTGGCATTTTTCTCTCTCTTCTTTTTCAATTCGTAGCTTACGATTTCCAACGTCATCAACACCACGATGCCAAACACCATGGTCAGCAGGGCCAGCGCGGTGGCGGTCATAGAGTCGTCTTGACCCAACTGGAATATGGCGACCTGCAGGTTGTTGCGGTTCAACAGCGATGCAATGGTGAACTCTCCCAACACCACGGAAATCGTGATGAAGGATGCGGCTCCAATGGCTCCACGAAGGTTGGGGATAATGACTTTGAACATAACCGTTGGCCACGGCGCACCCAAGGAACGTGCAGCTTCTACCAGTGTCTTTACCGGAATCGTAGAAAATCCAGCATCGAGCGCCCGGTACGCGAAGGGCAACGCCAAGATGGTGTAGGCAAACGCCAACCAGATTGGATCCGTGTTTAGCAGGTTAATCGAAATAAAGCGGTATATCGGTCCTAAACCCACCACCAGCACGATGGCTGGAATCGCGAGGGGAAGCAGACAGATAAACTCCACTACGCGAGACAGTTTGGAAGGTCGGATTTTTAGCGCCAGCATAGTTGGTAACAGCAACGCCAACATCAGCACCACGGTAAATACGCTCAATCCCAAGGAATTCAGTACGCCGTTCCACAGAATAGACATGTCCGCCCCGGAGGCGGTGGTTCCTGACAAACTAAAGATAGACTGCCAAGCCCCGCCTGACCACGCCCCGGTAAGCGGAAACCGCACCGAAAAAATTAACATACCTAACAACGGTATAAATAAAAACAGCAGTACAGCGACGAGGATGACCCACTGGTAAATGGCTACGCCTACGTGTGCAGGCCGCTTCCGGCTTGTGCGGCGTGGCGCGACCTCGATAGAGGACGCGGTCAACGCATCCTCCGGCTTAGAATCTACGGAATCCGTGAGGTTTACTCCCATTTCGCCGTCCTCTTTTGCAGTTGTGCGTAAGCTGTCATCACCACAGCCACTACGACCACCATCAACAAGGCGAGGGACTGCGCGAACCCGTTTTGCCCGATGTCTTGCTCGTTACGCAGTGCGCTTTGAATCATCAGCGGCACCAGGATGGAGCGTTGCGTAAACAGTGCTGCCGCGGTGGCGTAAGCAGAAAAAGCGTTTGAAAATAACAGCAAAAAGGCACCGAGGAATCGCGGCCACAGAATCGGACCTGCCACCCGGAACCAATAGTCCCAAGTCGAGCCCCCCAAGTTCACGGTCGCTTCCTTCCACTGGGGACGCAGCGAGTCCATCGCCGGTAAGAACACGATAATCATCAGGGGAATCTGGAAGTAGCAATACACCAGCACCAGCCCCGGCAGGGAGGCCAGCCAGTTAGGATCCAGCTGAATTCCGGTGGTCGCGAACAGAATCTGAGTGCCGATACCGTTAATCCCGATGGTGGCGATGAATGCAAAAGCCAGCATGACCCCGCCAAACTGAGCCAATACGGAAGATACGGCATTGATTAGGCGGCGCAGCAAACCGGTTTGGCTGGAACGAGCCACCAGGGCATAACAGGCCAGTGCCCCCACTACGGCTCCAATCAGAGCCGAAGCGATGGAGACAAAAACTGAGGTACCCAGCGATTCTAGAGTGTTCTTTTCACCCAGACGCGCCAAGTTTGCCAAGGTAAATCCCCCCGTCGCGCTGGTGAAGGCTCCCGCAATCACGATTGCAGTGGGGGTGAGCAAGAATATTGCCACATAGAGGAAAAACGGGATAGTGACCAGGTTCGTGGACTTGCGCCGCCGCCCTGACGAGGGGTACCAGGTCTTTGACTCGGCTAGTAACTGTCCGCGCCAACCAGTTCGTTTATTGACCTCTGGTTTTACATCTGTAGGCACGAGCCGGGAGCCCGGATCGGTATCCGAGCTCCCTGGCCGTGTATCTTCTTGAAAAGACTTAGTTGCCAATAGCCTTGTCCCAGTTCTGCTGCAACCAACTGGTGATTCGAGCTGAATCATCTGGGCTGTAAGTCAACGGAGGTTGAGAGGTTTCAATCAAGGTGGCTTTAGCCTCGGCATCAATAGTGCCGTCCTTTTCCATCTGTTCCATCAGCACCGGCATTGCCCCACCCTTCATCCACAGGTTCTGGGCTTCCGGAGTGTAAAGGAATTCCTGCCACAAACGTGCGGCCGCCGGGTGGGGAGCTTCCTTGTTGATGGCCTGCTGGTAGTAACTGCCGACCTCGGTGCCGGGGAACACGATGACGCTCCAATCAACTCCCTGACCCTTTAAGCGGTCACGAGTCGAAATTTGGTTATAAGACCAGTCGAACACCGCGGCGGTCTGGCCGGAATCGATGGTAGCCGAGGTCACATCAATGGTGTTCAAGTTGCCGATGCTCTTGAGTTCTTTAAAGAAATCCAGACCCGGCTGGAGGTTTTGCAAATCCCCACCATTGGCCAGATTCGCCATAATAAAGCCATTGAATGCCGCCCCGGCTTCCGCGGGTTTGCCGTTGAGCGAGACGACGCCGGCAAACTTCGGGTCTTTCAAGTCCTCGATGGACTTGACATCACCGTACTTGGTCTTATTCCAGCCCAGAGACATCACACCGGTGTAATCAGGGGTAAAGAGCTTGTCTTTATTCTTAAGTTTCGGATCAATCTTTGCTGCCCCTTGAGTTTCATACGCCGCGAAATACTGGGTGGAATCCACGGCTACGGCTAAACCAACGTCAACGGTGTCCGGAGCTTTATCCGTCCCGGCGTTCGTCTTAATGGCATCAATTTCTTCTTTCGAAGACGCGTTGGGGCTCTGTTCGTTTACAGTGATTTCGGGATATTTATTTTTGAACGCCTCAATCACTCCCCCCCAGTTTGACCAGTCGTGCGGCAACGCGATGAGGTTCAACTGACCTTCTGCCTTCGCTGCTTTTTCCAGTCCTTCCATTCCGCCAAAATCATCGATGGAAACGGCTGCCTGGTACTTCGTCTTGTCTGCGGCGCTTTCCGCATTTGCCGCGCTGCCACCGCAAGCCGTCAATCCTAACGCGGCGCTGACAAGGATTGCAGTGCCTGCCATCAGAGAAAATGTCTTGTTCAAGGGTTTTCCTTTCCTGAAACTTTATTAGCGTCTCTAGGTTAGGAAACTCGCGTTAGGACTTACCTGCTTAATTTGTTAAAACTAGGTAAGTTTACCTTTTCACTGGTTAAAACTCGCGGATTCAGAGTCTGTGGTATCCCCTCTTGCCGGTCCGGCAGCACTGAAAACTCGTGCTACCAAAGGGTGAGCGCCAAGCCTCGCCGCTACATTTTCTTGGGAGGGCGCGTCTGGGCACAGAGCGGCGATGGTCGGACCAGAACCCGAAACTACGGCTTTCAGAGCTCCGGCCTGCTCTGCCGCGGCGATGACTTGGGATAGTTCAGGGAAAATGTCGAGGGCAGCGGCCTGCAAATCGTTGTGGAGGTATCCGGCCAGCTCGGCGACGTCCCCGTCCAGTGCTGCCACAAAGTCTGGTGAGAGCGTAGCGGGCAGCGGTTGCGGATCAGGAATCAACCGGTCGAAGGCCCCAAAGACTTTGGGGGTGGACAGTCCCCGGGGGAAAACCGCCAGGACCCAATAACATTTTGTACCGCCCGGTAAACTCAGCATTTTATCTCCGAAGCCGAGCCCCAAGGCGTTTCCACCGGTTAACCCGAAGGGCACGTCCGCACCTAGTTTCGCCCCCAGAGACTGCAGTTCAGCGAGGGTGAATCCCAGTTGGTAAAGCGCGTTCGCTGCGTAGAGCACGCCGGCGGCATCGGCTGACCCTCCAGCCATACCTCCCGCCACCGGAATATTTTTCTCAACCTTAATGCTGGTGGGGGGCACTTTGGCGCCGTTTACACGCAAGGCCTGGATTGCTTTGAGCGCCAGATTTCCCGGCCCGTCCAGGTTCTTTGGTCCAGTCAGTCCCGGCGCCAGCACAGTCTGAACCACATCCATTTTGCCTGAAATACGAGGCCTCACGGTCAAGCACTCCCCGAGGTCCAGGCCCTGAAATACCGTCAATAACTCGTGTCGGGGCTGGTTCGGTGGTCGCTCGCCCACTCGGAGCAGCAGATTGACCTTTCCGGGAGCAAAGACTTTGAGACGTCGCCCCGGTTCATTTTCAAGGATTCGCACTCCGCTCATTTTGTATCGCTCGTTCCATAAAGTTTTGCACCCGCGATTTTTGTGAAATCTGTGACACTGAGACGTTCGGCGCGTAATCCGGGAGTTATACCAGCAGTCTCGAGCAAAGCCGCGGCCGCATCAGGGGAACCGGCGTATTTAGCCAAAGACTGCCGCAAGGTCTTACGGCGCTGCGAAAATGCCGCATTTACCGCCGCGAACACTTCCTTCCGTAACGTTTCGATTGCTTCATCCGTCAAGCCTTCTGCGCTCAGTTTCAGGTCCTCCTTGAGTCGCTGACGAACCTCTAAACGCTGAAAATCTACCACGGCTGAATCCACATTCGGGGCCGGATAGAACACATTTCTCCCTACTTTAAAAGCGCGTTTAGCACTGCCCCACCAAGCCAGTTTTACGCTCGGCGCCCCGTAGGCTGCGTCAGCGATTCCAGCCACCCAACGATCAGCCACTTCAGCTTGCACCATGACCAGGGCGCCCTCCAGACCTGGCAAGACTTCCAAGAAACGCAGCAGCAGGGGGGTGGCCACATTGTAGGGCAGGTTCGCGACCAACCGACTCGGCACAGCCCATCCCTCGGGGAGGTCCAGGTCGAATACGCCGCTAATCTCGAGAGCATCTTGCGTCATGACGCACAAGTTTGCGCTGTTCGCGCCGTGTTGTTTTACTGTCACCGGTAGGGCGGCAGCCAAACGCGGATCAATCTCGATAGCGATAACTTTGCAACCCTGTTCCAACAAGGCCAGGGTCAAAGAGCCCAATCCCGGACCAATTTCCACCACGGTATCGCCTGGGGTAACTCCCGCTGCAGCCGCGATACGCCGCACAGTTCCGGGATCAGTAACGAAATTTTGACCCTTTTTCTTGCTCGGAGACACCTCTAGGGCAGCACAAAGCTCAACAATGTCGCGCGCACCTAACAACATCACCTCAAAATTTTAGCGCAGACCGAGCTTCCGGGAGCACGCCGGCCACTGCCCCCAACCGGAACGCGCTTGCAGAATCTGAGCCCGGTGGGTCTGTTCTTCTGCCGAAGCCTCAGACGGCAAACCAGAACCCCCTACTGATCGCCAAGTCGGCAGCGTGAACTGGTACATTCCGTAAAAACCATTGCCCGTGTTCGTGTCGGGACGCCCGCCGGCTTCACAAAATGCCAGTTTGCTCCAGACATCGCCGGTAGCGGCGATAGGTTGAGAGGCGGGACGTTTCTTGGTGCCGACCGTAACTTTTTCGCTAACCGGTTGAGTCACGACTTTTTCGCTTAAGGTTTCTTCGGAGGAAACCACACCGTCAATACTGCGCACCTTCTTGGTGATTTCTTTTACCCCGGCAACGCCTTTTTGTGTCACGACCTTTTCGTCAGTGAACTTTGAATCATCGTTGGTGGTTTCGGTTTCAAACTGAATCGGTTCGCTGGTCGTGACGTTTTCTTCCGTAATGCGCTGCACCTGCACAATCGGCGCCGCACCGGGGTTGAACAGCACTTGGACCTGATCCAACCCAGTCAGCTTCACTTTGTTGCGAGCGAGGATGTCCTCTGGGGTAATGTCGGACTTCGCGGCTTTCATCTGGGCGGTAGCACCATCGTGAACCAACTGATAGACCTCGCCGGGAGCAAAGAGAGCCAGGGGCATACCTTGTAAATCCTTGCCACTGGTGCCCACAAATTGCACCGCTTGATCTTCCCAAAGAGCCTTAATCGCTGCACTCGCCGATTTTTCTGTCGTGTCCACGTCTTTCCGGACGTCATTAACCATGACGGTTAGCCCCCGAGAGCTTTCGATAGTGATCTTCATCCCGTTCTTGACGGCGGTTGTAGGTCGGGGGACGATGGAGTCTTTAGCACTGAAATTCACGCCATTTTCAGTCAATAAATCGGATACGGTCGCACCCCAGCCCCCGAGTTCTTGGGCTTTTCCGTCTGCCACCACGGTTGCGGTTTTATGCGCCATCGCAAATGCGGTACCGATGCCTGTACCCAATACCAACGTGGCAACCAATGCACCAACGAGGGGCGCAAAAAACTTTCGAGGACCTCGAACCGGCTTAGCTTGAAGGTGACGCGGGGCTCGTTTGGGGGATACGCTCATAATCGCAGTGTTCTCTTCCATTAACAAAAATGTTATCGATTCGTTATATTTTTGTCCAGCTCGTTATCTATTGTACACCTTTAGTTGACAATAACCACTACTTTCACACTTTTAACTTTTCTAACATTAAGGCGCTGAACTGCATAAATCCTAAAACTCGTAGACCGCGGCGGCGTTACGAAAAGTTTGTTCACGCAGTTCCTCGCTCGTAACCTGGGTCAGTTCGGCCAAGAAGTCTGCGGTGTGCCCGATGAGATAGGAGGCGTTGGGCTGGCCTCGATAAGGCTGAGGCGTCAGATACGGGGCATCTGTTTCAATGAGGCGCAGATGCGCCGGCATTGCGAGGGCTCCAGCTTGGATATCTCGATTGGCATGGTAAGTAACATTCCCCGCAAAAGACGCGTACCAGCCATTTTCTGCCAAAATTTCGGCCAACTCAGCATCTCCGGAAAAGCAGTGAAAAACCGTTTTTCGTGGCGCACCACAGCGCTGCAGCATTGCTACGCAATCCTGATGAGCGTCACGGTCATGAATTTGCAGGGGCAGATCCAAGGCCTTCGCCAACTCGATATGCGCTGCGAATGCTTGTTTTTGCGCTTCCTTGCCCGTTTCGGCAGTGCGAAAATAGTCCAAGCCGGTTTCCCCGATGGCCACCACCGCCTCGGGAAATTCGCGGGCTGTTCGTTCCACCGCCGCCAAAGCGTCGTCAAGGGGCGTTTCCTGCCAGGGTTCACGCGTTTGCGCCACGTTATCCGGTGCCGTATCCAAAATCCCCAAGTGACGCGGGGCATCGTTGGGATGAATCGCCACCGCAAACCGCACCATTTCAAAAGCGGAACCGGAGAACCGTTCGCGGTCGTCACCTAGCACCTGAACTTCTGGAAGGCTGCACAGGGAGACAACGACACGTTGAACTCCGGATTGTACCGCCCGTTCCATTTGTTCTTCTGCGCTGAGCCGCACCCCGGAGGAATCGCTGACATAGTCCCCCGGCAGCAAAGGCAGGTGCGTGTGATTGTCAAACAATCTACCAGTACCAAACGGCCTTTCCCCGCCGTCAAAAGGCTGGCCGCTCACCGGTACGGGCGGCCAAACCTTTGGCTTTGACTTGCGTTTACTCACCGGAGTCCTCAGTGCTTCTGGTTACTTGCGCAACAGATTCGCGTAACGTTCGTGTTCTTCTTCAACGACAGACTCGTCTAGCTTCTGGAATACCGGAGCCGGTTTCGCCACCGCTTGCCCCACCTGTACCGGATGACGCTCCCACGTCGGAGCATGGCGATAGTCCCCGGTGATGATTGGGTAAGTGCGGTCGCTCCCGTCCTCGTTTTTCACATCCAAGTCGACGACTTCCTCGATACGCGGCAGGGGCGCCACCTTCCCGGCTCCACCCAAGACTTTGTCGATGGCGTTGGACGAAGTCGGCAAGAATGGCGACATCATCAGATTCAAATCCGTCACCACCTGGGCTAGAACGTGCAGGATTGTCCCTAGCCGTTCCCGCTGCGACTCGTCTTTTAGCTTGAAAGGTTCAGTGGTGGCAACGTAACGGTTAGCCTCCCCCACCAGACGCATAATCTCCGCTAGAGCAGCCTTTTGGTGATGGCTTTCGATGAGGCCACCTACCGTTTCGAATCCGGCACCGACAGCATCCAAAAGTTCCTGATCCTCAGCCGTGAAATCGCCGGCCGGAGGAATCTCGCCAAATTTCTTTGAAATCATGGAAGCTGTGCGGTTTACCAGGTTACCCCAAGCAGCCACCAACTCAGAGTTCGTACGCCGCACGAACTCGCTCCAAGTAAAATCAGAATCCTGATTTTCCGGTCCCGCCGCGGAGATGAAATACCGCAGTGCATCGACTTGATAGCGGGACAGCATGTCGCGCACATAAATCACAATTCCCCGCGAAGAAGCAAACTTCTTGCCCTCCATGGTCAAAAATTCTGAGGAAACTACCTCAGTAGGCAGGTTCAGGACTCCTAAGTCACCGGGTTGCCCACCCAAGTCTCCACGTCCGTTGTAGCCCAGCATTTCGGCGGGCCAAATCTGGGAGTGAAACACGATATTGTCCTTGCCCATAAAGTAGTACGACAAGGCTTCGGGGTCATTCCACCACTGACGCCAATCTTCTGGGGACTGACCAAAACGACGCGCCCACTCAATGGAAGCCGAGAGGTAACCGATTACCGCGTCAAACCAGACATAGAGACGCTTAGGCTGATCCTCCCATCCGGGAATGGGGATACCCCAGTCAATGTCACGAGTCATAGCTCGCGGTTTAATATCCTTTAAAAAGTTCTTGGAGAACTTGATGACGTTGGGCCGCCAATTGCCGTTCTTTTCCCGGTCATCAAGCCACTCATTCAAGGCGCTCGCGAGAGCCGGTAAATCTAAGAAATAGTGGTCGGTTTCGACAAATTCCGGGGTCTCGCCGTTAATCTTGGAACGCGGGTGAATCAGGTCGGTAGGGTCGAGCTGGTTGCCACAGGCATCGCACTGGTCCCCCCGGGCACCTTCCGCTCCGCAGATTGGGCAAGTTCCCTCAATATAGCGATCCGGAAGGGTCCGACCGGTGGAAGGAGAGATTGCGCCCCGGGTGGTCTGTACCTTCATATAGCCGTTGTCTCGCACGACTTTGAACATGGCACGAACAGTCTCGTAGTGATTGCCCGTGGTGGTGCGAGTGAACAAATCGTAAGACAGACCCAGCTGACACAAATCCTCCACAATCGCCCGATTGTTCTGGTTCGCCAATTCTCGCGGGGTCAGCCCGGCAGCCTCGGCTGCGACCAAGATTGGCGTGCCGTGTTCGTCCGTACCGGACACCATCAGGACATCGTGACCACGCATCCGCATATAGCGGGAAAAGACGTCTGAGGGAATTCCGAAACCAGCAACGTGTCCAATGTGACGCGGGCCATTAGCATAGGGCCAAGCGACGGCAGAAAGTATATGAGTCATGACTCTATCCTAACGCCGCCGGTAAGTTCCTCAGATCCAATACGCCCACTTCATGTTGGGATTATTGAGCCACATTCGCCACCCATAGTGGTCTTCGGGAATAGGCATACCGGTCCAGATAGGGAAAAAGAACACCGCTGCCAAGAAAATGAACGCCACAATCACCAGGGCAGTGATGAACGCGCCTGGTGAAGCCTTACTAGAATCGGGCACCAGATTGTATCGACCAGTCCAATTTCGGTCTTTGGTGATTCGCCAAGCTCCCATCAGCAAACCCAACAGATACACCACAGCCATAATCATGAAAGGAGAGATAACCACCGTATAAAAGGTGAATATGGTCCGATTTGAATACACCAACCAAGGCAGCCAAGTGGCCATATAACCAGTAAAAATCAGCCCGGCGCGCCAATCGAGAAACCCGAAAGCCGCCACAATAATCAGGAAGAACGCCACAAATCCGACCCACCATAGAACCGGGTTACCCAAAGAGTTGACCGCCTCAACGCATCTGCTGGATCCACAGTCTCCCGGCACTTCTTCGTAATAAAACGAGGTGGGACGCAGCTGCAAAAGCCAGCCCCACGGGTTAGCCATGTAGGGGTGGGTGGCATTGAGATTGGTATGGAAAATGAAAATTTGGCGATGATAATCGAGCCAATCCGCTACCAAACCGCGATTGGTGTGGCCCCACGCTTGTGAATGGGTAAACCATCCCATCCAAGAAACTACGTAGGTCAGGAAGGCAATCGGCACTAGGTTCACGAAAGCAGGAATCCCTCCGGTCAGGACAGACGACCCAATCCATCGTGGTTCGGTGCGCCACCTGGCGGATAGCTCTCTAATAAATACGAAAATCCCAAAGACCGCCACGACATAGAGCCCAGACCATTTCACACTCATGGCCAACCCGAAGGCTATGCCCGCCACGAAAAGCCACGGCCGCCACCAGTAGCTCGGCCCCCAAGACAGCGCAAAGCGAGAAAAGTCCGGGGCGATTCCGGAGCTGGATGTCCGGCGCTTGCTACCGGGCGAAGTTTTTGCTCCCGCAGTGTCCCGCCGTCGACGCAACTGTTCAGTGTGTCTGGCCGCATCGATGTCTTGGAGGGCAGCAATGAGTCGGGGACGGTAGCTGAGTTGATCGCGAACGACGCACAGCACCCCCAGAAGGATAAACAGTTCCAGGATAATGTCGAGGATAGCGGTGCGGGACAGAGCAATTTGTACTCCGTCTAAACCCATCAGAACGGAGGCGAGAGTGGCCATTTTGGCGTTACCAAACAGCTCCCAAACGATGCGCCCCACCAGGTAGACCGCCACCGCGCCCGCCACGCAGACCGCGATGCGCCACCCAAAAGGTTGATTGCCGAACAGCTTAATTCCCAGTCCAATCAGCCATTTTCCCACGGTGGGATGAACCACGAATGAACCTTCCAGCGGAGTTTTGAAGTTCCCGGTGATAAAGGTGGCATCGTAATCTTTGGGCCACTGCACTTCGTAGCCGCGCTTAATCAGGCCGTAGGCGTCTTTGACATAATAGGTTTCGTCAAAAACCAGGGTTTTGATTGCGCCCAGACGTACCACTCGAGTCAAAAACACCAGAAGAGCCACCACCAGGGGTCCCAGCCAACCCCAGAGGTATTCCCGCTCCCCGCGTTGGGGCCTAGCCCGGAAAGCACTACCCAAGAAGGCCGGTCGGTTCCTCCCCGGACGCAGCAGCAGGGCCAGGCCGGATGCGGGAGCGTTTCGGTACTCCGTGGGTGCGGGTCGAGGTGGGATATTCACGCCCTCAAGTTTAATGGAAGAATGGAATGGTGAGCATGGATTATCCCCCGGTGTTTGAGGAAGTACACCTGGTTTTGGCCGGAACTCCAATCGGAAATGTCGGCGATGGCTCACCCCGTCTACGCGAGGCGCTTCGCACCGCTGACATTGTGGCTTGTGAAGATCCCCGCCGGACCCGCGACTTAGCCCGCCGCCTGGAAGTCGAAATGTCTGCCCGCCTATTGGCTTACCATGAGCATAATGAAGCGGCGATAACCCCGGAATTGTTGAGCCTAGCCCGCGATGGCAAACGGGTTCTGCAGGTTTCGGATGCGGGAATGCCGGGAATTTCAGACCCCGGGTTTCGCCTGGGCCAAGCTGCCGCAAAGGCTGGAATACCGTTTACGGTTCTCCCCGGGCCTTCCGCTCCGCTCCTAGCTTTAGTGGGTTCGGGTTTGCCTACGGATTCTTTCACCTTCGTGGGATTCTTGCCACGCAAAGCCGCCGCTTTGTACCAGACGTTACAATCTCTCGCGGCTCGCAGCGAGTCCCTGATTTTCTTGGAGTCGCCCCGCCGGACCATCGAGACGCTGGACGCTATGGTCCAGGTTTTCGGCCCCGGTCGACCAGCTGCACTAGCGCGGGAACTGACGAAAACTCATGAAGAATTCATCAGGGGCACCTTGGAATCTGTGCATTCCGAGTTGTGCTCACGCCCCGAGGTTTTAGGCGAAATCGTTATCGTCGTCCAAGGGGCACCAGCCGAGGGCCAGGCTGAACCCCCGACACAGCACCTCGAGAAAATGGAACAGCTGGTACACCAAGGGGTGAAGGCGAAAGCGGCGGCCAAGCTCATTGCGACCTGGTTCGGGGGTTCCGCTAATGAACTTTTTTCCTCATATCTTGAGGGAAAACGCGACTAAGCCCAGACTCCGGGTATGACGGCTGCGCAGCGGGGACATTGTCCCGACTCCCCAACCGTGTTTTCGCAAACATCAAACCAGTCCCGCACGATGAGCAAATCTCCGCACCCGGGACAAAACGTGGTTCCCCCCTCACGGTCGCGTATGTTGCCGATATAGACAAACCGGATTCCTTCGCCTCGCGCAATTTCCCGCGCACGTTGCAGTGTGCTTGCCGGGGTTCGCGGCACATCGCGCATCTTCCAGTCGGGATGGAAAGCCGAGAAATGCAGTGGAACGTCCGGTCCAATATTTTCTACTATCCACTTCGAAAGATTTCGAATTTCCTCGCCAGAATCATTGTGACCGGGGATTAGCAGCGTGGTCAGTTCCACCCAGCACTCAGTTTCGTTGCATACATAAGCAATAGTTTCCAACACGTCGTGCAAATGAGCGCCGGTCAAATGCCAATAGAAATCTTCAGTAAACCCCTTTAGATCGAGGTTCGCCCCATTCATTTCCGCATACATCTCTCGCCGTGGCTCGGCACAGATATACCCCGCACTCACCGCTACTGTCCGCAGCTTCTCGACGTGGCAGGCCCTGGCGGTATCTATGGCGTATTCTGCAAAAATCGTGGGATCGTTGTAGGTAAAAGCGACCGATTGTGCCCCGTAGTGCACCGCCAAATCCGCGATTTCCCCAGGACTGACAGCCGTGGTTAAACGGTCGTTTTCCCGGGCTTTGGAGATGTCCCAGTTTTGGCAAAACCGGCAGTTCAGGTTACATCCTGCCGTTCCGAAGGACAGCACCTGAGAACCTGGCAGGAAATGGTACAGCGGCTTTTTTTCGATGGGATCGAGCCCCAAACCGGAACAGCGCCCGTAGGTATCCAGCACCATTTTTTGACCTTGAGCCATCCGGGTATAACAAAATCCTCTTTGTCCATCTCGCAGCGTACAGGCACGGGGGCATAAGTCGCAGCGAATTCGGCCGTCCTCAAGCAAAGTCCACCACTTTGCGACTCGGTCTCGACTTTTCATGTCAGTAGTTTCAAACCCATCACCCATAAATCAACCTTAGACTGAAACCATGAAAATTTTTGCGCACCGAGGTCTGAACCGGAAAGCACCGGAAAACACGATGACCGCCTTCCGGCTGGCTCACGAAGCCGGTGTGGAATGGATGGAAACTGACGTCGATATTCTGGGAGACGGCACCGCTGTTATCCTGCACGATTCCACGTTGGACCGTACCACAGACCACAGCGGTTCAATGTATGACCTGAAGTTCTCGGATCTCTCTGAGATTTCTGCGGGAGCAAAATTCGGTGACGGCACCAGTTACCGCCACGAAAGAATTCCCCTGCTCACCGACCTTTTGGCATTCCTCAGAGAAAGCCATATGAAGTGCAATCTGGAAGTGAAATCTAACGAAGCTGGCGGCGCGATGTCTCGCCTGTTGATTGACACTGTTTTACGCGAAATCCGAGACGTACGGCCTGAAGATTTGTTCATCAGCTCGTTCAATCACGTATTTCTGTACCAGATTCACCAGCAACGTCCCGATCTACAGCTGGCCTGCCTATTTACTAAAGAATGTCTGTGGTATGACGCGATTAGCCGCTGCGAACAGGTCGGCGCCACAGCGATTCATCCCGAGGACAGCGGACTCACCGCCGAAATAACTCGGCGTCTCAAGGACGCGGGGCTACAGATAAACGTGTGGACCGTCAACGATCCTTCCCGCGCTCGAGAATTCGCCAGTTGGGGAGTCGATGGGATTTTTACTGATATAGCTGATGAGATGCGCGCAGCTTTGGACCACTGAGCGACCCTGAGTTATCCTTCCGTCAGGCTCCCAGTAAATCCGCCAAGGCCGTCAAGCATTGGGAAGCTCCGCCTTCGATACGCAGGTCCGCCGCCCGGTCGTACATGGTGCGCCCCCGATTGATGATGGCTAACGGAGCTCCTTTTGCTAAGCCGGCCTGCATCACATAAGTCGCTGTCCCCACCACCAGCGAAGAACCGACTACCACCACTACGTCTGCCTTTGCCGCGGCTGCATATGCCCGAGACATCACCTCTGTGGGCAGCAATTGTCCGAAAAACACGACAGCGGGTTTCAGCAATCCGCCGCAACGCTCACAAGGCACGGTTTTGAACGTGCAGGCCTCAGCGGCTTTCCGGTCCGCCACCGCCAGGATAGCGACGTGCGCAGGATTCAGGTCAAGTGGATAATCCGGGTTTGCCTCAGTGAGCCGTTCGTGCAGCGCTTGCCTGTCGGTCACTTCCCC
The DNA here is from genome assembly GCF_985070215.1 of Mobiluncus sp. Taxonomy (NCBI): domain Bacteria; kingdom Bacillati; phylum Actinomycetota; class Actinomycetes; order Actinomycetales; family Actinomycetaceae; genus Mobiluncus; species Mobiluncus sp. The sequence goes on from NZ_CFKZQR010000012.1 coordinate 50,316, forward strand.
ACAATCCACGCACTCCACTCGCACGAAAGAACCGTGCATCTCATAGACTTCCTTACACCCGGCTTTCAGATCCAGGCCGTCAACGTTTTGGGTAGCGATGCCGGTCAACAGCCCGGCACGTTCCAGTCTCGCTTGCGCTAGATGTGCTGGAGCAGGGTCAAGGGACAACATGGTTTGCCAAGTCTGGTGGTTGCGAGCCCAGACCCAGCGCTGCCACACCGGGTCACTCACAAACTGGTCGTATTCCACCGAGGGAATCTCGGTGTTACCTTTACCACGATAATCGGGAATGCCGGTGTCGGTAGACATGCCAGCCCCCGTGACCAGCACCGTCTTTTTCCCTCTCATCCATCCCGCCAAAGTATCCAGCTGTTGGCGTGTCATTTCATCAAGATTGTCGAGGTTGCTCACGTTTCCATCCTACGCCGAGCAGCTCGGTGCAAAGCCGTGTTTACGGGGTTCTCTAGTTGGGTGGGTGTTTAAACGGGTTTCGCCCCCCAGGGGTGGGGGGCGAAACCTTTTTGAAGTGTTAGTGCGGCGGTTTCCTACTCTCCCACACACCGGCGTGTGCAGTACCATCGGCGCGGGCAGGCTTAGCTTCCGGGTTCGGGATGGGACCGGGCGTTTCCCTGCTGCTATGACCGCCGCCACAATCGTGGACTCTAGTCACTAACCATATATTCTGTTAGCAAACCCATGAACACAAGCCACGGTAAAACAGTGTTACCGGGTTGGTTGGTTCTTATTTGTATAGTGGTCGCGAATACCTCGACACAAGTAATGTTTCTCGTTTCATTGTTTGTTCCACGTTTTTGGTGGGACTGTGTTTTAGTGTTGTTATCGGCCGATTAGTACCGGTAAGCTCCACACCTCACGGTGCTTCCACGCCCGGCCTATCAACCCCGTAGTCTACAGGGGGCCTCACGACAAAATGTCACGGAGTCCTAGTCTTGGAGCAGGCTTCCCGCTTAGATGCTTTCAGCGGTTATCCCTCCCGAACGTAGCAAACCAGCCATGCTCTTGGCAGAACAACTGGCACACCAGAGGTTCGTCCGTCCCGGTCCTCTCGTACTAGGGACAGGCC
>NZ_CFKZQR010000013.1:0-49307 GCF_985070215.1 Mobiluncus sp.
CCGGCCCCAGGCACGGAACCGGTCGTCTTGATTCCGGGTACCAGCAATGATGCCTTTGGAGCCTGGTCCTACATGTCTCCACGCTTGAAGCAGGCCGGGTACTGCGTATTTACGTTTAACTACAACCAACTTTAGCGTCTCACTTGCGTGATGGAAACTCGAAAATCCTGGTACCGACCCAGAATTGGACAAACATCATCAACACCATCAAACCAATCGTGGCAGCGAATGCCCAGGGCCCCAGAAAGAGGGTCATGGCGTAGGTAATTCCGCCGTAAGCCACCAGTGCAGCAGCCGCGAGGGTGTCGGCTACGTTCAGAGCTGCGGAGACTTCGCCGTGGCGTTGGGGCGGGGTCAGGGAGAGGGCGTGGACGGTGGCCAGCGGGAAGATGAGGCCTTGACCCGAACCGGCGATGGCCCATCCCACCAGCACAAACCAGGGGCTGAAACCGGGCACAACTGCCAGGAGTACCACCAGGGTGCCCGTAATCTGGATGATGGGACCGATGATAATCAGCCAACGGCGGTGCGCTGGATTCACAATCCGGCCCTGAATCCACGAGCTGAAGGCCCAGGTCATGGACGAAACCGTCATGGACAGGCCGGCCATGGTGGGACCCCAACCGTGAATTTCTTTCAGCAGCAGGGGTAGGTAAAGGTCTACGGTGACAAAAGTGCCGTTCAACAGTCCGCGCATCGCCACGGTGGAGGGGACGCCGCGCACCGCCCGGAAAGTGCCGGGAGGAAGGATAGGACGGGCCGCAAAGAACAGCGCCAAGGTCAGGACTAAGGCAGCAATAATGAGTACCGGAGAGACAGTTTCACGTTCCACCCCGGAGATGACTTGCAGGGCGCCAATTAGGATGCCGCTAAAGATGGAACCCCAAAGCAGTCGGGGCGAGGGACGGAACGGCACCGGGTCATGCAGCGGAGGAAATTGGCGAAATTTGGGCCACACTACCGGAAAAAACACCAGAAATAGGATTGGGCAAATTCCGAAAACGAAACGCCAATGCACATAGTCCACCAGGAATCCCGCCACCAGCGGGCCGACCAGGGAAGGCACCACCCAGGCGATAGCAAAGACCGCAAAAAAAGCCGGCTGCTTGTGCGGTAAGACGTAGGCGCCCACCATCACGTAGAGGGGCACAATCAGCAAACCGCCGCCCAGGCCCTGAATCGCGCGTCCCACCACGACAAACCAAATGTTCGGGGCGAAACTCGCCACCAGCAGTCCCCCGGTGAAGGCCACTATACCCGTGTAAATTACCGGTTTCGGGCCTTTAGTATCAACCCAAGCCCCGGCTAGGGCGGTGGTGATCAACTGGGTGGACATGGAGATTCCGGCTGCCAGCGCAAACAGATTTTTGCCGTCCAGACGGTCCACGATGAAGGGCATGGCTGTGTTTACCGCGATTGCTTCAAAAGCAACCAGGGTAATCATCCCGGTAGCGATGACTTTAAACCAGGCCGCTAGGTAACCGCTGAGATAGTTATTTCCCTCGTTCTCAGCTGACTTCTGGTTGTGTCCCGATGCTTCCACGCCGTCCACGGATTTACTCACTCCCTCATCACTCAAAAAATCTCCCTGTCGGAACCCTAGGTTAAGGCTCCGACAGGGAGTTGGCAAAAATTATTCGGTCTCCCCAGATTACAAATCAGAGGCCTTCAAGTAAGGCTGGGAGCGTTGGCACTGCACCGGAATCTGCCAGGATAAACGATCCTCTTGTAGTTCTTGCAGCACAAGCTGCAGCGCCACATCACTATAGGTCATGTTTTGGTGTCGATGCGTATCTGCCGGGCACACGTCTTGGAGCACCACGTTATTGACGTTGCTGCCTTCCAGGAATTCGCTGGTGTAGGGGGTAACAACCGTGTCCAACTTGGTGGTAATCACGGTGTAGTCGATGTTCGGGTAAACCTCAATACCGTCATTGAGCTGGTTAAAGAACTCCGAACCGACCAGCTGCTGCATTAAACCTGTCTGGTTAGAGCTGTGGAACACTTTGTCGTCAAGGGTCGGAATTTCCTGACGCAGCCAGTTAACTAGGTTCAGCATTCCTCCCAAGGTCGTACCGTGGTTGTTCGGGGTCAGGCCAATGAGCTGGTCAACTTTCTGGTCTCCGCCGTACCACTTGATGTACGCCCGCGGCAGCGCTCCACCGCCCTGGGAATGCCCCACCAAGTCAACCTTCGTGGCACCGGTAGCCGCCAAGACCCGATCCACAAAACCGGCCATAAACGCGGCGCTTTGCTTGATATCTCCGCTGAAGGCTTTTGAGTCGTTGATGATGGTTTCGCCCTTAGAGTTCTTTGAGGTCGCAGGGTTGTAGTTAAACGTAAATACGCAGTACCCGGCCTGCTTCAAGCGTGGAGACATGTAGGACCAGGCTCCAAAGGCATCATTGCTGGTACCCGGAATCAAGACGACCGGTTCCGTGCCTGGGGCCGGTCGGCAGTTGAAATCATTAGCACCTAAAGGCGTCATCCCCGGATGCAAAGCGGCTTGGCCCAAACCCACCATCGCCGTGTGGTAATCAGGGCCGTATCCATTGGCGGGAATTCCTCCCGGGGAACTTGGGGCTTCAATGCCACCAATATTGTCAATAGTGGGATCCGCAGGAGCCGGAAGAGCCAGAGCCGCATTGGCGCTCAGACCCAACCCTAGAAATGCTGCCCCAGCTGCCGCCGCGATACGAGTTAGCTTCTTCAACTCAGTCTCCTTCTTGGTTTGGATTGTCACAAGTTTCCAGGAGCTGTTTTTCGTGCTGAGGCTGTTCTTCGCCACGCCTACTCCGTCAGTTCCTTGAATAAATCCTAAAAGGATTCTGAAAGAAAAACAATTGTTTGTCCCTGACAAACAAGGGACGTTTTTCCTAGTCAGGACCGCTTCAAAAGCGCGGCCGGGAGATTGTACACCGTCTCGCGCCGCTCACGCACTCACTTTCCGCCGTCGTGAGTGGGTTTCCAATGAGAACCGACCGTCCGGGTGTCCCCCGTGACAATGGTGAGGTCGTTACGAATGTTAGAACCTGTTAGCATACCGCGGGCAATCGGGATGAGTTTATGCGCCACCGCAATCCGCACCAGGGGCACAATTAGCTCTGCCGCGTGAAGGGGGACTCGTCCGATATACGTTTTCTTGTCGAGATAGGCGCCCAAGCCGCCGTCGTCCTCCCGCATCCACAGAGCCACCGGCACCGTCTTGCCAGTAGAAATATACGGATGGAGCGGAGCAATGTGGTCATCGTAATCCTCCAAAGGGATTTCTTCCCCAGGAGGCAAAATTGTAAAGGCTTTTCTCGGGAACATATTGACCGGACCCACCCCACCGACAGGAGGTAAGCTCAAGGTCACGCGGTTTGCCAACCTAGATTTGGTACGTTGCGCCCACAGGTGGCAAGGCACTACCAGGTTGAGTTCTTGGGCATCAAGACCATTGAGTTCCACCACATATTTGCCGGCGGTAGCGTGATCCAAATAGCCCACGAAGTGGCCTTGCACCCACACGCAGACCGCCGCGTAATCATCAGGATTGTTGCGGTCACGCACCAGGTAAGCCCAGTCATCTATTTCCGCGCCATGAATATCGTCCACGTTGTGTCCGGCAAACAGCGCCGCAAAATCATCTTGTAGCTCTAGCGAATCCTCAACGGTGGCAAACGTAGAAGGCGCTTCCCACCCGGCAAAACTTTTAAGGTAGGGGCGAACCGGACCGCTGGTATCGGGTCTACCCTTAGAAAACAACCCCACGCCGTTCCCCTTTCACGAGTTTTACCTGCACTCTTTACATTCTCAGGCGACAAAACTATTTTCAAGCATAGCCAAAATCGTTGACCGATAAGTCCGGTTGGTAGCTTTCCAACGGTTTTTTTGAGAATTCAACAGGGAAATCGCCAGCCTCGTGGTGCACTCAGTCAACTTCCTGACAGTTTTTCGGTGCCGGCGGATAGGGTCCCAAATCGCCGTCACTGAGGTTATCCATAGCGAGCGCACCCTGGAACTGTTCCCCCAACAGGACGTTAATCTCTGAGCCGCGATTCAAATCAATCCTGACGTCAGCTTCCGGCAGGGCACGCGCCAACGAAAATGCTTTCGCCACATTTTTCTTGCTGGTGTTAATGCGAGCTGCCCCGGCGTAGGAATCGGGCGAATTCCCTACCACGTTCACCTTGACGCCAAAACCTTTCAGTCGCTGTGCCGTTTGCGTGGCCAGACCGTTTTGGGAAGATCCGTTGAATATGTTTACCGTCACTCCCTGTAAGGAAACCGGCTTTCCCTTCGGAGCGCATGGCGGCACTTTCGCCTTTGCCTCCTCGGACAAAACAAAAGAATTACCGAAAGGCAGAGAAACCAAACCCATAGCAAAAGGCAGGGAAACCACCAAAACCGCAGCCATCGCTAGCACAATCCAGCCGAAAATCACGGTTTGGCGAGCCAGGGTGCGTCGTCTCCGTTTGGCGCGTATCTCCTGGGAATCACCCTGGCCGAGCAGGTCCTTTGCTTCAATTCTGGGCATCGTTTTGGCCTTGCGTGGCTCGGAGTTCTTGATCCGCGTGACGCTTAGCGTAGGCTTCGGAATGCAATTCCGTTCCGGCCGGGGCGGAAGCCGGGGAGGCCTGCTCCAGTTTGGTGCCACGAACGTTAGAAATCGCCCGCATGACGTGGTACATGATGATGGCGCCGAAGGAACCCATCGCGATACCCTCGAACTTCACGTCGCCGATGACCAAGGTGTAGTTCGCGATAGCCATCACCATCGCCACCGCGGCCGTATTCAGGTTCACCGGGTCAGCGAAATCCACCTGGTTCTGGACCCAGATACGCACTCCGAGCATCCCAATCATGCCGTACAGAATCGTCGCGGCTCCACCCAGAACCCCCGGCGGAATGGTGGCGATAATCTCACCGAACTTGGGCAACAGGGACAGGGCCAGAGCCCCGATAGCGGCAATGATGTAAGCCACGGTGGAGTAAACCCGAGTCGCGGCCATCACGCCGATGTTTTCGGCATAGGTGGTTGTACCAGAACCGCCGCCGCTGCCGGCAATCATGGTGGACAAACCGTCCGCAATCAAAGCCCGACCCGTCAGGTCATCGAGATTCTGACCGGTCATGGCGGACACGGACTTTACGTGTCCCACGTTTTCGGCGATGAGAACCAACACTACCGGAAGGAACAAGCCCAACAGGGCGGGGCTAAACGCCGGAGCGTGGAAAGTCGGTAGGCCCACCCAGTCGGCTTTGCTGATAGCTTCAAAGTTCACTTCGTGGCGAATCACCGCGGTCGCATAGCCGATAAGCACCCCGATGAGAATCGATAAACGTCCGATGATGCCCTTGAACAGTACGGTAATCAGCAGGACGGACACGATGGTCACGGTGGCCGTCACGGGAGCCTGCTGGACGTTATTCCATGCCGAAGGAGCCAGGTTGAAACCAATGAGGGAAACGATAGCCCCCGTCACAATCGGTGGCATAATCCGGTCAATCCAGGCCGCACCAGCGAAGTGAACTAACACACCGACCAACAGCAGCAAGGCGCCGGCGGAAATCACCCCGCCTTGTGCCAGAGCCATCTTGTCAGAGTCGATGGGAGCTCCGCCCCCGGAAACGTAACCGGTGACCGCACCGATGGGCGCAATCAACGCAAAAGATGAACCCAAATACGAAGGCAAGCGTCCGGAAGTGATGAGAATAAACAGGATGGTGCCCACACCCGTAAAGAACAGGGTGGTTGCGGGAGAAAACCCGGTCAGCAACGGAACCAGGAAGGTCGCGCCGAACATAGCGACAATATGTTGAGCCCCGATACCGATGGTTCGCGGCCAAGTTAGACGCTCGTTGGGCTGTACTACCTCACCGGTAGTAATGTGCTTGCCGTCCCCATGCAATTTCCACTTGAAATTACCGGTTTTCGTTTCTGACATATTTCGTCCTTCCTTGCAGACTCCCGAATTTGTCCCTCCCATCCTAATACGGCCTCCGTTGCGCAAAAAAACGCCTGTTGCATTAGGCTAAACACGTGAGCGATGCCTATGTTTCGGATTTTCCCGGCCTGGAAAAGGTTGACCCGCGAGAGGTTTTTTCCCGACCCGGGTACACTGACTCCACACAAAAAATCCCCGGCATCGTCATTACGTTGTTCGTGATTACTCTGGTCAGTTTCGTGGTGCCGATGTTTTTTTCGATAGCTGCCATCGTCGTGGCAGTGCTGGCGGGCGGGATGCTGCGGGCGCGCGCTCTCTCTTGCGAACGCCAACCCGGAGACGGGCTGCTGCGAGCCACTTTCGGCCTGTCTTTCCTGTCTATAGGCTGGGGCACAGTGTGGTTCCTGGCTTGGGTAATCACCAAAGTGACTGTGACAGTCGTCCCGTTTTAGCCTCTGTTAGCTACAGCGTCCCGTTTTCGATGCAGGGGAATCCCTAATCCAAGTCGACTAGTTATTCATCGATAGGCTCATCGGGAATCTCAGAAGAGAGCAGACGGCGCACCTGGAACTTTTGAATCCAGGTGGTCCACAAAATCCCGCAAGTCGTAGTGACGACAAAAGCAATAATAGCCAGCCAGGGCTGTCCCACCATTGAGCGCGCCACAATAATGGCAGACAGTAAACCAATGGGCATAAAAGACCCCAACCAAATGACCTTGTACCCGGTCGGATCATAGAAACGTCCCGAACCGATACGGCTGGCAAAAGCGTAGGTGAAGAGCAGCACAATCGCCATCAACACGGTAAAGGCAATCAAGGAAAGGAAGGCGTTCAAAGCGGATACAGCCGCCCCGCACACGCCGCCGAACAAGGAAATGACCCAGCGAATCCATCGCGGAATCGCGACGATACGGGCCAGAACCTGACGGGCATGTTCGGGATCGCGAATGGACTCCATAATCAGGCTGATTTCGTAGCCGGTGTAATACGACGGGTGTTCGCGAGCAATGTAAGGAATTTCGTAGCGGGCATCCACCTCGGGTACTTCACCCACAGCCAAACCTACGGCTCGCATCTGCAGTCCGTCAGAATCTTCGATTTCTTTGGGACTCAGAATTGTCGCCGCAGCCATATTTGACACGGGCTGACCCAACAGTTCCTTTAGGGATAGGCCCGCATTCGGGTCTCCGGGAAGGGTGAAGCTCCCCCGTATACCTTCGGATTTGTTTTCCCCCCGGCTGGCATCACGCTTTTTGCGCCGAGAGGCACGACCGACCACGGCAGACTGGTCGGACCCCAAAGTCGGCATGTTAAAGGGCACCCGTGTGCGGATGTCTTGCAAATCAGGATGCTGTTCCTCCGTGAGTTGTGCCACCTGGCGAGGATCCATGGGCTGGGGTTCGTACCGGGCAGCAGGCGCTCCCATCGGGGGATATCCGGCGGGCTGCTGGGGTGGGGTTCCCGGCTGACGGGGGACACTCGGCTGGTTTTGCGCAGGGTATCCTGAATAATCTGGATACCCTGCAGGATTGGAAACAGGCATCTGACCGCCGGAGAAAGGCGGCTGAGTTATGTTGGGATTCCCATAGCCGTAATCAGCATATGCATTCGGATTCGGGGACTGGGTGTTTGGGTTGTACGCCGGCATTCCCATTGGTGCAGCTGGTGGCATTCCCATCACGCCGTCCATGCCGCTATATTCCCCACGCAGAGGTACCGACCCGTTGTTGTATGGCGCGGCTGCGTTGAGAGGCACCGCACCTCCCATCTCCCCATCTAAGGAAACTAAATTACCGTTGCGGGGCGCACCACCGTAGTTTTGGGGAGGAACAGCTTCCGGGTTCAAAGGAACCGCTGCCTGATTAAGTGGAACCGCTCCAGAGGGGGTACCGCCCAAGGAAACCAGGTTCGGGTTGGCATTTGCAGGTTTAGGCGCAGGTCTGCCCCCCTGACCGTTGCCGGGCACATTTACGCCAGTCATAAACCTGTAATCCTCCTCGAACATACATATACCTGGACACCATTGTACAAGGTTGAAACAGGTGGGGGCGCATGATTCTGTAAAGAAGAATTAAACTTTCCCCGTATTTTCAAACAAGCTCCCGCTTAGGGCTGCGAGCTGGCTCCTCAGCGAGCCAACCTACCTAGATAAATCGCAAGTGAGTTCAACTTTTCCTCACCAACTCCCCAAGAAATGATTGGCACCCTGCGTCCTCCTCACCGTGCCAACCACTCCCGACAAACCCTAAAATTTGCCGAACTGACATAGTTTAGGTATCTTTTTATGGCGTTGTTTTTGTGAACAACCGCACACGCGCGAGTGGCGGAATTGGTAGACGCGCACGGTTCAGGTCCGTGTCCCAGTGATGGGGTAGGGGTTCAACTCCCCTTTCGCGCACGTTTACGGGGTTTCCCGGCTTGGTACAGCACCCGGTTTCACGGTCTGTTCTGCCGGTTTTTTCTTATTTTCTCGAATCTTTACTATCCTTTCATTGTTAACATGAACTCGAGGGAAAGGGACATCATGAACAAATTTTTGACTCGTGCCGCCGCAGTTTTGGGCGCTGGTGCTCTGGCTATTTCTTTGACTGCTTGCGGCGGAGGCGGCACCGGTGACGCAAATGTTGTGACCGTTGGCGCTTCTCCCACCCCGCACGCCAAGATTCTGCAGTACCTGCAGGATTCCGGTGCCGCTGAAAAGGCTGGCATCACCATTAAAGTTCAGGAATTTTCTGATTACATCCAACCCAACGAGGCTTTGAAGTCTGGGGACATCGATGCCAACTATTACCAAACCGTACCCTATCTCGAGGAACAATCAGCCTCTCGCGGTTACAAATTCACTGCCGGCAAGGGTATTCACCTGGAGCCGATGGGCATTTATTCCAGTAAAATCAAGAGTCTCGATGAGCTCAAAGATGGCGCCAAGATTGCCATCATTAACGACCCGTCGAACCAGGCACGCCAACTCATACTGCTAGAGAACAATGATTTGCTGCAGTTGAAGGGCATGAAAGACATCTCGGTCGTAAACGTTAAGGCTAATCCAGACGCTAATCCGCACGGTTTCCAGTTCACCGAAGTTGATGGAGCCACAGAGCCATCCCTGCTGCCTGACGTGGATATTGCCGTTATCAACGGCAACTATGCTCAAGGTGGGGGCTTGAATCCGGCTGATGCTTTGTCTTTGGAAGACCCGGAAGGTAACCCTGCCGTGAACGTCTTGGTGTGGCGCGCCGATGAAAAGGACAAGCTCGAAGCCATTAAGAAGCTCGATGAGCTGCTGCATTCTGACGTGACCAAGAAATACATTGAGGACACCTGGCCGAATCAGTCGGTCATCCCGGCGTTCTGATTCGAGAGCTAAAACTATTGGCAGTCAAGGCAAAACCTTGACCGCCAATAGTTTTAATGAAATCGCTGTTCAGACCAGCCCGTAGAGACGATCTCCGGCATCACCCAAACCGGGCACAATGTAGGCATCCTCGTTCAGATGGTCATCCACCCCAGCCACGACAACCGTCACTTCCGCCCGGTCCCCCACAGCATCAGTCACGGCCTTAATCCCCTCAGGAGCAGCCAGAATACACGTACAGGTGACATCCCGAGCACCGCGTTCCAACACGTAGTTGATAGCCGCCACCAAGGTCCCGCCCGTCGCCAGCATCGGGTCAACGATAAAGCACTGACGCCCGGACAGGTCGCTGGGCAACCGGTTAGCGTAGGTTTCAATCGCGAGGGTCTGTTCGTCGCGTTTCATTCCCAAAAATCCGACTTCCGCGGTCGGCAACAAGCGAGTCATGCCTTCCAGCATCCCCAAACCGGCCCGCAAAATCGGAATCACGATAGGACGCGGGTCTGCCATAACCTGGCCTTGTGTCTTGGTGATAGGGGTTTCTACGTCAATCGTCTCTACCCGAACATTGCGGGTTGATTCATAGGCCAGCAAGGTCATCAACTCGTCCACGAGCTGGCGAAACATCGGCGACGGCGTGTTTTTGTCGCGCAACAGGGTCAATTTATGGTTAATCAGCGGATGATCCGCAACATATAAGTGCATGGTTTTAACTTACCGCGAAAGCACCCCGCCTCGCGTGAAGTTCACTCGGGTCGGTTAGAGTTACTCTATGGTTTCCTCCGGTATTCCCTCTGTTCCCAATCTTTCCGGCGATTCCTCCGAGAATTCACCAGGCGGGGGCGCGGCTTTCGGTTTGTCCCCGGCAGAAGTGCGGGCGTTGGATACCGCGTTTCATCTTGCTCAGCAGTCGGGACAGGGCGGAGACGTCCCGGTCGGCGCCGTCGTGTTAACCCCGGAGGGGATAGTGGCGGGATTGGGGCTGAACCAGCGCGAGTGTCCGCCTTACGATCCCAGCGCTCATGCGGAAATTGTGGCGCTACGGGAAGCTGCGGGCCGGCTGGAACGTTGGAATCTCAAGGGGTGTACCCTAGTGGTGACGCTGGAGCCTTGCACGATGTGTGCCGGAGCCATCGTGAACGCGCGGATTTCGCGGCTTATTTTTGGCGCTTGGGATGCGAAAGCCGGTGCCTGCGGGTCGGTACGCGATGTGGTGCGCGATAGCCGGCTTAACCATCAGGTAGAGGTCAAAGGCGGGGTAGATGAACCTCGCGTAAAAGCCCTGTTGAGAGAGTTCTTTGGGGAGCGCAGGTAGGCTACAGCACGACCCGGGTCAAACCGTGAGTTTCTCGACTACCTGTCGCAAGGAATTTTCGTCCCCCACGTTGCCCGGAAAAATCACGTAAGGAATACCCACCCCAGGACCGTCTGAGGCACTCCAAAGCGACACCAACCCCTCCAGCATGGGGCCGCGCACCCAGGCACGACGCATCTCCAGGCCTTTCGCCGCCACATCGGAGGATGTAATGCCCCCTTTCGCGACCACAAACCGCGGTTTGACCGTGGCGATAACTCCCTGCACGACGCGCACCACCGCCTGCGAAACCAGGCGGGCAATACGCAGCGAGTCTTCCCGATCCTGGCCTTTTACCAGGTTACGGGAGGTGTAAACCACCACTGAACCGCTCTCTAAAGCCTGACAGACTTCACTCACGACCTGCTGAATAAATGCGCCGGGCTGATCCTGGCTAATAACCGCTGCCACCTCGATTTCAACCTGCTTCAGGGGTATACATGACTCTAATCGAGCCAGTTGCCGGGTCGTCAGACCCACGTGGGAACCCACCACGATGAGACCGCCGGGAACGGAGGTCCTGTCGGAATCGGAATCGGGAATCCGCGTCGGAGCAATATCCGGGGTCTGTAGCGTACGGGGAATGTCTTGCCCCAGGCGAGCCCGCACGAAAGCAGGACCGGTGCGATAGATAAATCGTTTCCCCTGTGCTTCGGCCTGAATGACCGCTAGAGCTAAGAGCCGCAGGTCATCCTCGGTGAGGGCATCACAGATGAGCGGTTGGCGGTTTGAGGCGGACAATAGCTTATGCAGCGCCTCCTCCGCTTCCCGGTGACGCAAATCCTGCAAATCAATCCGGATAACCGCTTCGGCCCGGTATTGGCCCGCCGATTTTTCCTCGACCCACTGCGCCAAATCCGATTGTTTATACCCAAAGGTCGCGTCCTTAGCGAACTCTGATTGACCTACTGGAATGAAACCTTGACGCGGCGAGCCGGCATAGTGAACCCCACCGACAGTGATACGTCCAGCCTCAGGGAACGCCGGCACGATAATGACCCCGTCAACAGTTTGGCCACGCTTTTCTAACTCGGTGCCAATCGTATTGGGTTCCAGGGGGAAATGTCCGCGCAAGGTGGAATCAGACCGTGAAATAAACGCGACTTCCCGCCCCAGTGCTGCGCCCGCACGGGTTGCCGCGTCCACGATTTCCTGGTTGACCCGGCGGGCAGAATCCGGATCCAGAGAGCGAGTATTGGTCACCACGTAAACGGCTGGCGCGGCGGTGCCGAGAGCCCAGAGAAAATCCGTCTCTTCCCAGTTCATCAGCACCGGTAAGTCGCAGACTGATTGGGTGCCGGTAGGGTCATCGTCGAGTACCACAAAGAAGGGACCGGGATGGTTCGCCCGGGCTTGGCGCACCTGAGCCGCAGTTATGGCGAGAAGTGCCGGCCAGTCTTTCGTCAGCTCCTCCACGTTCACCGGGACTGCCGGCGTCTCGCTAGGTTTAGCCATAAAGCCTCCCAAATTTGCGGTAGAGGTGGGATTTGAACCCACGGTGGGTTGCCCCACACAGCATTTCGAGTGCTGCACCTTCGGCCGCTCGGACACTCTACCTAGTCGCGCTTTTCAGCACGAGCCATGATTTTACCATGAAGCTAAGGGGGAAATCTTCCGGCGGCCCCACGTGTACGCAGCGAGGGCATCGCCGTGGCCTTCTGCTGGGGTGTTTAATCTTCATTTTTGTTGCGAGCAATGCAGTTATCGGCACTGTTGGTCTTATTTCTATGCTTTAGCTATGCCACCAGGTTAAGCCTGGAAAAACCGAAACCAGCAGGACAGTCCAAATATGCTCTACAATTTTGTTTCGAGATTTCCTGGAAATGACCCATTCGCTACTCAGTCACACGAAAGGCTCGATATGTCAGTTGACCGCGACCTGAATCTTCCCCTGCCCCCGGCTCGCATTCCGGTTCTGGCCATCATTACCGCCGCGATGGAGGACGAAGCGGCGCCCCTGTGGGACCTGGCTAAGGGCGGAGGGAATCTGGTGCGTTTGGGTGCGAAAGGCAGCTTACAACTGCTCCAGATTGAGGACGCCACGATTGCCCTGTTGACTACCGGAATCGGGCTGGTCAACGCTGCCAGTTCGCTGGCTGCAGCCCTGACCTATGTTTCCCCACGTTACATTTTTAGCTGCGGTTCAGCTGGCGGTTTGGATGCGAATTCACAAGTCCGGGACGTAGTCGCGGCTTCGTCTTGCCTGTTTTCCACCGCCGATGCCCGCGAATTTGGTTACGCCCTGGGTCAGATTCCGGGAATGCCCGAACGTTATTTAGCTGACGGAGACCTGTTGGGTCGTTTTCAGGCTCTGCCCGAACAGCTAGCTGGGTCACGCACCCGCAGCGGGGAGTTTCTCTCTGCTGACCAATTCGTAGGCACCGAGACTGCTTTGCAGCTGAGGGAACGCTATCCCGAGGCGACCACGGTCGATATGGAGTCAGCGGCTTTGGCCCAGGTTGCTTACGGGGTCGAGGTCCCCTTCCTGGCAATCCGGGGTATCAGTGATTTGTGCGGGCCCGAAGCGGCGGCGGAAAACTACTCCCGAGCCGGGGACGTGGCTCGCCTGAGTTTCCTGGTGGCGCTGTGCCTGTTGGGACTGCGTGAACCTGAGGAAGTCAAGTAGTCTCAGTTTCCCGACACAGCCGGGGAATCCGCTTTAGTGGGAATAGATGCGACCCCACTCTTCTCTATGGTCCAGCATCTTTTGCGCCGCGGCTTGCGCTCCTGCCAAGCTGTGGCTCTGGCCCCAACCACATTGGACTTCATTCGCCGCCGGCACCTCAGTCATGTTAACCACGTCAACAAGGGTTGCTTCCAATACAGACATAAATTCTTCCGGCTGGAGGCCTAAGGTCATCGCATAAAAGCCTGTCTGGCATCCCATCGGCGAGAAATCTAGCAGTTTGTCCGTGTGGTCACGCATGTGTTCCGCCATGCTGTGCTCCAAAGAGTGCACCACCGGCATATCTAGATGCTCCACGTTGGGCTGGCAAAACCGCACATCGTACTTAATGAACTCATCCCCACCAGGCAAGGTTTCTTGGTGTGCCACCCGCACGAATGGAGCCTTGACTTTGGTGTGATCAAGCTGAAAAGATTCCACGTTAGTTTTCTCGATTTCCATAGTCAAAATTCTATAGCTTCCCCAAAATTCTGGCGACACGCCGAAGCTGTCATTTTTCTAAAAATTACTTTTTGCACAAACTGTGGATAACTACACCCATGTAACTTAGCCCTATTACGTGGGCTGACACAGCTATACACAACCTCGTCCACAGCTGAAATCGGACTTGTCCACAGGTGGCGGGGAGAAAAAACCGACCACTATATGTAGTGGTGGTAGACACACCTGCCCACAAGGTGTAGTGTTTTGAACTCGACAGGACTTTTCAGTGCTGGTAGAATAACAACGTTGTAGTTTTCGCTTCGCGGTCCACGAAATTGCCGCAGGAAAACCACACACTGGGAGATATTGCGGAGGAAGCCTAGAGATGAGTATCACTCTTTACACGAAACCTAACTGTGTTCAGTGCAACGCAACGAAGCGCGCTCTGGACAAACAGGGTCTGGACTACGAAACCGTCGACCTGACCGAGGACGTGAACGCTCTCGATCACATCAAGAGCCTGGGATTCCAACAGGCTCCCGTCGTTTTTGCCGGCGATGATTCCTGGTCCGGGTTCCGTCCCGATAAAATCAAGGCTCTCGCCATCGCGGCACTCACCGCTGCCGCTATTTAACCGCGACATCCCGGTTCGCCCACTGCGCGCCACCGGCTCGGAGTTGAGTGCGTGCCACGCCGCCGCGCCCCGTTAGTGCGACCGGAAAACCTTGTGAATCAGCTAGAAAAACCGCATTGAAGTAAGGCAAAACCGTGGGGTTATTGGTTTATTTTTCCTCCGCAACTGAGAACACCAAACGATTCGTGGAACGTGTCGGTGTTCCGGCGTTGCGTATCCCGTTGCACCCCGGTTCTGAACCTTTGTTGGTCGATGAGGAATATGTGCTCATGGTGCCCTCATACGGCGGCGGGGACACCAGTAAGGCAGTCCCCAAACAAGTCATCAAGTTTTTGAACATCGAACACAACCGCAACTTATGCCGCGGCGTAATTTCCAGCGGAAATATCAATTTCGGCGAGGCCTATTGCATCGCCGGCAAAGTACTTTCTCGCAAACTCAAGGTTCCCTTCCTGTACAAATTTGAACTATTGGGAACCCCGGAAGATGTAACTGCAGTCAGAAAAGGATTGGAAGAATTTTGGGCGAACCTACACTCTCAACAAGCGGAATCGGACTCCCCGGCGTCTCCGGAGTCATGACTGACACACTCGAAGACGAATTCCTCGACCCCGAACACGATTACCACTCGCTAAACGCGAAACTGAACCTCTACGGTGAGGATGGGAAAATCCAGTTCGATGCGGACCAGGAAGCTGCTCGCCAGTACTTCTTACAGCATGTGAACAAGAACACGGTGTTCTTCCACGATTTGAAAGAGAAGCTCGACTACCTAGTCGAGGAAGGCTACTACGAGGCGGAAACTCTCAAACAGTACAGTTTTGAGTTCATCAAGTCCCTGTACGAAAAGGCCTACAGTCACAAGTTCCGTTTCCCGACTTTCCTGGGGGCGTTCAAGTACTACACTTCCTACACGCTAAAGACGTTTGACGGCAAGCGTTACCTGGAACGTTTCGAAGATCGCGTATGCATGGTGGCGTTGTACCTGGCACGCGGCGATGAACAGTTGGCCGTGGACATCATGGAAGAAATCATTACGGGACGCTACCAGCCCGCCACCCCCACTTTCCTCAACGCCGGAAAGAAAGCTCGTGGAGAGATGGTTTCGTGCTTCCTGGTGCGCCTGGAGGACAATATGGAGTCCATCGCCCGGGGCATCAACTCCGCCCTGCAGCTGTCCAAGCGCGGGGGCGGCGTCGCTTTGCTGCTGACGAATCTGCGCGAGGCGGGCGCTCCGATTAAAAAGATTCAAAACCAGTCTTCCGGGGTGGTTCCGGTGATGAAGCTGCTGGAAGATTCTTTTTCGTACGCAAACCAGCTGGGGGCTCGCCAGGGCGCGGGAGCGGTCTACATCAGCGCGTTCCACCCTGACATCATGTCTTTCTTGGACACCAAGCGTGAGAACGCAGACGAAAAGATTCGCATCAAGACCCTGTCCCTGGGGGTCATGGTTCCCGACATCACTTTCGAGCTGGCACGCAACAAAGAACCGATGTACCTGTTTAGTCCCTACGATGTCGAACAGGTTTACGGGGTGCCTTTCAGCGATATTTCCGTCACGGAAAAGTACCGGGAGATGGTTGACAACCCTAACATCCGCAAGAAAAAGATTGACGCCCGCAAGTTTTTCCAAACCTTGGCGGAAATCCAATTCGAGTCCGGCTATCCCTACATCGTTTTCGAGGACACCGTGAACCGGGCAAACCCGATTGACGGACGCATCATCATGTCAAACCTGTGCTCCGAGATTCTCCAGGTATCCGAGCCCTCCGTATTGAATGAGGACCTGTCGTACGCGAAAGTTGGCAAAGATATTTCTTGCAACCTCGGTTCCATGAACATCGCCAAAACCTTGGAATCCCCCGATTTTGCGAAATCCATCAACGTGGCGATTCGCGCTTTGACTGCGGTGTCGGATTTGACGAACGTAGAGTGCGTGCCGACTATCCAGCGCGGCAACTCGATGTCTCACGCCATCGGTTTGGGAGCGATGAACTTGCACGGCTGTTTGGCGAAAAACCGGATTTTCTACGGTTCGGACGAAGGTCTGGACTTTACGAATATGTACTTTTACGCCACGGCGTTCTATGCCCTCAAGGCGTCTCACGCTTTGGCAGTAGAGCGCGGCGTGACTTTTGAGGGTTTCGAACGTTCCCAGTACGCCAGTGGAGAATACTTTGAAAAGTATCTTCACGGGGACTGGACCCCAAAGACCGCCAAGGTTCGCGAACTGTTCGAGAAATCCTCGATCCACCTGCCAACCCCGGAAGATTGGCGGGCCCTAGCCGCGGACATCAAGCGCGACGGTATGTACAACCAAAACTTGCAGGCCATTCCGCCCACCGGATCGATTTCTTACATCAATAACTCGACCTCGTCGATTCACCCCATCGCCTCCAAGATTGAAATCCGCAAGGAGGGCAAGATTGGCCGGGTGTACTATCCGGCTCCCTACATGACCAACGACAACCTGGACTACTATCAGGATGCTTACGAAATCGGGTATGAAAAGATTATCGACACCTACGCTGAGGCCACGAAGCACGTGGATCAGGGGCTGAGCCTGACTCTGTTCTTCCCGGACACGATTACGACTCGTGACGTGAATAAAGCCCAGATTTACGCCTGGCGCAAAGGCATCAAGTCGCTGTACTACATCCGTCTGCGCCAAGCTGCCCTGGAAGGCACCGAAGTGCAAGGCTGCGTCAGCTGTATGCTCTAAGTCTTTCTGACTGCTTATATACGGGAAATCCCCGGTTGAATCGTGAACCGCGTCAACCGGGGATTTCCTTTCTAAGAACGATGAACCGGATGTCTTACTTGGGTTGGAGGGCTTCCGAGACCAGGTATTGCAGCAGCACCATCGGAGTGTGCGCCCGCGGGTCGACCTCCCCGCGAGAGTTCAAACAACCTGCTGAAAACAGAAAGTTATTAAACACCTCCACAGCTTCACCTACCGCCTCTGGGGTGGCATCTTGTCCCATCTCGTGCAGCAGGTCGACCGCCACCGTCCGCGGGTCATCTGACTCTGCCCAGTCGCAATAGGCGAAAGCCTGGGCGAGTGCCCCAATAATGAGACGCAGGAAAAACTCATCTTCATCGCTATCACTCAAGGCGAAAGCCACCATCGGCAAGATAGGCTGCGGCGAACGCAGCTGACGAATCCCCATCAGCGAAAGCATGACTTGGGGACCAGCTAAGTTAATGAGCTTCGATTTCACCGCCATGAGGAAATAGGCTTGCAAGGAATTGGACAGGGAGATCACAAAGTCATCGGGAAGGTGATTCACGTCCATTGTGGAATCCGGATGGACGGCTTTGATCTGTACCAGATTGTCGTCGCCGTACTGGACAGAGCACGAGGAAACCGCGGAAGGAATATACTGCCCAGCTGCCAAATCGCTACCATCAGAGCAGTCCGCAAGGGGGGTGTGGCTCGGCAGCACAAAGTCCAATAAGTCCGGACCGGGATGCTGCATCAAATCCATGAAGTCCTGCATGTCCAAACCCGCGCAACCATCCCGCAGCTGGGACAAAATCCAAGCTAGCGGTCGGTTTAATGCCCGTTCCGCGACCTCCACCATCGCGGGAGTAATCGGCTGGTTAGACAGCTCAAGCAGATATAAACCCAGCTTGGATCCGGGTTGCAGATGTAGCAACTGGTCTCCCAGCTGCGAAACCGGCAGCTGGGTTGCCAAGCGAATCAAGTCCGAGTCGTCCACTGTTTCTTGCCTTCGAACACTTTTTAGTCTGTTTGTGCATCCTCATCGTTGAGTTAGTTCATTTCTGTTCCTACCCTATCCGCACCGCGGTTTTTTTGTATCCCAAATTGAAACCTGGGTCTCACGGGATAGACTGGGAAAGTCAGTTTCGCGCGATATTTCCTGCTTTGCGCAAACCCAAAAATACTATTGAATTCAAGGAGAAACTCGTGGTCATTGGGATTCCAAAAACCGTGCAAGCCATTAACTGGAATGACATCGAAGATGACAAAGATTTGGAGGTGTGGGATCGTCTGACCGGAAATTTCTGGCTTCCGGAAAAGATTCCGCTCTCTAACGATATTCCCTCATGGAAAACCTTGAACGAAGACGAAAAAAACATGACGAACCGCGTGTTCACCGGTTTGACCCTGCTGGACACCATCCAGGGCACGGTGGGCGCGGTTTCATTGATTCCGGATTCCCGGACTCCCCACGAAGAAGCGGTTTACACCAACATCGCATTTATGGAATCGGTGCACGCCAAGTCCTATTCCTCGGTGTTCTCGACCCTGCTGTCCACCGAGGAAATCAACGAGTCTTTCCGCTGGTCAGAGGAAAACGAATACCTCCAAAAGAAAGCCCATATCGTGCTGGACTACTACCACGGCAATGACCCGGAAAAGCGCAAGGTCGCCTCGACCATGCTGGAATCTTTCCTGTTCTACAGTGGTTTTTACGCTCCGATGTACTGGTCGGCTCACGCGAAACTGACTAACACCGCTGACCTTATCCGCCTCATCATCCGCGATGAGGCAGTTCACGGCTACTACATCGGCTACAAGTATCAACTGGCTATCCGCGAATCCTCCGAGTCCCGGCGCCAAGAGATGAAGGATTACACGTTCTCCCTGCTGATGGACTTGTACGACAACGAAGAGCTGTACACCGAGACCCTCTACGATCCGCTGGGCTTGACGGAAGACGTCAAGAAGTTCCTCAAGTACAACGCGAATAAGGCTTTGATGAACCTGGGTTACGAAGCCCTCTTCACGGCTGACCAGGTTGACGTCAATCCCGCGATTTTGGCGGCTTTGTCCCCCGCAGCTGATGAAAACCACGACTTCTTCTCCGGTTCGGGTTCCTCCTACGCCATTGGCACTGCCGAGGAAACCGAGGACGCCGACTGGGAGTTCTAGGCTTCTTCAAGATTGAATCCAACCGTTAGTCCACGCTACTTCCCGGTTGGGAGTATTCTTGTTAGCTGTAGGCCGTTTCCGTACTGTCGCGGGTACGGTGTGCATTTACTTTGTGAATGTTCTTCTGCGTCTAGCGTTCAAATTTGCTAGAATGCAGTGGTTAATATCAACGTAATCGAGGTGTAATACTTGTCTCGCCAAATTATCTTGTCCCAAGAGGCCGTGGAAGCCGGTCTGTGGTATGTGCTTTCTCTGCGTTATCAGGACGAAATCGACCGCGAGCTGAAGCAGTTTCCAGCCGACATGATTGATTACTGGGCGGCCAAGCTAAAGATTAACTCTCGAATGAAGACTGAGCTGGCTGAGGTTCTGGCCGAGGAATGCGAGGTCGTTAAGACCCAGCAGGCGGCCGACAAGGAACTCGGCGCGGAAAAAGAAAACTACATTTTTCCGTCCATTGATGAGGTCTGGCCGCGTATCGTGCTGGCCAAGAAGCGCGCGCATGACCATCAGGAAACTACCATCCCCGCTGCAGTCTATGAACGGCTACGTACCCAAGACATCACCAGTCGAGGGGTGCGCTCCTCGCAAGGCATGGTGCGCTGGCCGCCGACTTGCCAAACCATCACCAAGCGGTGCGGTGGCTCGTGGAATGAAGCACTGCACAACATGGGACTGATGACCTCCAAACGAGGTCGTTCCCGGGGCTCATTAAAGTTCACCGATGAGATTTACCTGCGCGCCGGTGCCGAGTTTTTGATGCACTGCAACGAAATCGGTAAGGGCGCCACCGTGGCTTACTACTGTCAGTGGGTAGCGCGGGAACGTCGAGCTGGACGCGTCTGGCCCTCCGCCGCGGCGCAGCGTCAGTTGCGCGGCACCTGGAATCATGTCATGGAACTGGCAGACCAAATGGTGAAATCCAAGAGCTTTTCCTGAGTTTTTTCACGTCAGGCGATATCCTGAATGTCGCGAGTCTGATTTTCGATTCCACTGGGAGGAAAAGTGAACACACTTCACGGCGAACGACATCTTTTTCGTCATTTTGGGGGTACTTGCCTGGCGGTTTTCTCGCTGGCAGGTTTGGCTCTCGCCGGTTTTGGTCTGAGCCCGGCTTACGGGCAAGACTCGGATTCCACCCCCGCGGTCCAATCCGAGTTCACCTCTGCGGTCGTAGGGTTTAAACCCGGAATGATTATTTCCGATGAGGTTTTTTACAACCCGAACACTATGGACGCCAACGCTATTCAGCAGTTCTTGAACGCGAAAGGGCGGGCTTGCCAGCCAGGTGTAGACACGATTACCATCCCGGCTCCCCAAGATAAGCCAGATGCTCAGCCCACCACGCAAGAAATCACCATTCCTTGCCTCAAAGACTACGTTTTGGACACCCCGGATCGTCCGGCTGATGCCTATTGCCGTGGCGCCTATCAAGGAGCCGAAGGCGAGAGCGCCGCGCAAATCATCTGGAAAGTCAGCCAGGCTTGCCAGATTAACCCCCAGGTATTACTGGTGACTCTGCAAAAAGAACAGAGCCTGATTACCGCTTCGGATAAGGCTTTGAAACTGTCGCGATACCAGAAGGCTATGGGGTACGGCTGCCCGGATACGGCTCCTTGCGACACCCAGTACTACGGATTCTTTAATCAGGTTTATCAAGCGGCGCACCGTTTCCGCTACTACCAAAAGCATCCGACAAAATTCCGTCATCGTGCCGGGCGAGTCAATGACCTGCTGTATCACCCGTCTCGGAATCAGGATGGCTCCTACAAGTGCGGAACTACTCCAATTTTCATTGAAAACCAAGCGACCGCGGGACTGTACAACTACACGCCTTACACCCCGAATGAGGCAGCCCTGGCCGCCGGAGGTGGCCTGGGAGACAAGTGCTCCAGCTACGGAAATCGCAACTTTTATCGCTTCTTTACGTCCTGGTTTGGTTCTGCCGGTTCGTCTAATGCGGTTCCCTCGCTGCGGATTTCGGGCGCTAGCCGAATTGAGACCGCGGCGGGAATCTCGGCTCGGGCTTTTCCCGGTGGTTCGCAACGG
The DNA here is from genome assembly GCF_985070215.1 of Mobiluncus sp. Lineage (NCBI taxonomy): Bacteria > Bacillati > Actinomycetota > Actinomycetes > Actinomycetales > Actinomycetaceae > Mobiluncus > Mobiluncus sp. The sequence continues at coordinate 21,334 of NZ_CFKZQR010000013.1, forward strand.
GTTTATTTAGCTCGTTCAGATATGCCCATTGATGCTTTAGCGGGCGGGATTCTGCCTGATGGTCCGGTGTTGCTGGTTCCCATTAACGGCCCCATTCCCTCTGCAGTTACTCGGGAAATCAACCGGCTGAAAGCCACCACGGTGGTGGCTCTAGGTGGGCCGGGAGCAATTCCTGATGCGGTCCTGGCAAACGCGGCGCAAGGACGTCAAACTTCGCGGATCTTCGGTCCTGATCGATACGCCACAGCTATCGCAATCTCGCACCATGCGTTCCCACAGGGCGCCAAGCGGATTTATATTGCCGATGGCGTGGGGGCTAACGGGGCTGGTTCTCCCGATGCGGTCGTTGGGGGAACTCTGAGCGATGGTCCGGTTTTGATAGTCAACCCGCGCAGTCCCGAGACGTGGAAGTACGTTGCTTCTGAAGTTTCTGACTTGCACGTTTCCGAAGTCGTTGGTTTGGGTGGGCCCGGTGTCCTCCCGCAACAAGCTCTAACCACGATTGCGGCTCAATCGGGAGCAAACGTCTCCCGTCTGGCTGGGGCGGACCGTTACGGTACCGCGGCAGCTATCTCAGCTCATGCCTATCCCGCGATAGCGCGGCTAGATGAGACCGGTGCGCCAACCGTGAGCGATTATGTCGCTTACATTGCTCGCGGCGACAACTTTGCGGATGCATTGGTGGCTGGAGCTTTGCGAGACGGTCCGGTGCTGCTGGTGCCTTCCCGTACCAACCAAGCCCCCGCTCCGGTGGCGAACTATCTGAGTGTCCTGCACCCCAACACGATTATTGCTCTCGGCGGTTTAGGAGCAGTGCATCCCGATACGGTTAAAGCAGTAGTAGTTAGTGCCGGATCTGGTTTGCTATAGAAGATTAGCTTGCGTCGGTTAACCTGGTTTACTTATGCAGGCAGGTTCCAAATGCGGTCTGCCCGCGCTTGAGAACTCTGGACCAGCAGCCGGTTCGGTTCGTCAACCCGCTGCACCCAAGCGAGCGCCTGTTCCGGGGTTCTGCCGTGATGCGTGTGGCGAGCGACTAGGCGAGCCTGTGTTACCTCCGGCGACGCCTCCAGGTAAATCAGCAGGTCGATTGCTTCGCGAACCAGGGACCATGCCCCGTCTTGCAGTGCCAGGTAGTTGCCTTCCGTAAGTACCACGCCTTCTCGTTCGACCTTGTAACGTGCCGCGATAGCTTGACCAAGCTGACGGTCGTATCCGGGAGCGTACACCACCGTTTTAGCATCGTGGGCCCGATCCAAAGCCATCAGGTAGCCCACCACGTCGAAAGTGTCCGGACGTCCTTTATAGTCGCTGAGACCCTCGGCTTGGAGGACTTCGTTTGACTTGTGGAAACCATCCATCGGAATGATGCCGGCTAACAGTGACTGTGTACCCAAAACAGTTCCGTCCAGCAACTTCCCCAGCCTGGCTACCGCCTCAGATTTACCCACTCCGGGGGCGCCGGTAAAGCCAACCACGCGCAAGACGTGTCCGTTGTCAGCCAGTTCCTTTAGCTCCGTGGCCAAATCGCTCAGCAGTTCATCAAGGGTACCTGAGAATGTCTGGACCATATTTATCCTCGGTTCGCTTTGGTTGAAATGAGTTCGCTATCTCTCAGTCTAACAGCCCAAGCGCCCCTCCCGGGAGGTAGGTTACGATGGTGAGGTGTCCTCAAGAGTGCCCCAGCGTCCCTCCCGGGAAGCCTACCCGTCCGCGCGCGCTTCCGTACGAGTGAAGCGACGCAAGGGTGGGTTTTTTCGTGCCCTCTTGGTGATTTTGGGTCTAGCCTTGATCGCACTCGGTTTGGGCGGGGCTTTGGCTGCGGCGGGGATTCATTTTTTTGCCAGTACGGAGCAACCGGCTTCTCCAACGGCAACCCGTCCCGTGGCTCCCGCCCTTGACCTGTCTGGATTCGACCCCGGAAATATCATTTCCGACGCGGTTTTCTACGATTACCAATCCATGAGCCAAGCGGATATAGAGAACTTTATTCGCGACAAGAACGCGGGGTGCGTGAGTCTTTCCACCCCCTGTTTGGCTGACTACACCGAGGACACTATTGACGTTCCCGCTTCGCCGCGCTGTGAAGGCTACCAAGGGGCACCGGGAGAATCCGCGGGAACGATCATCTATAAAACCGCCCAATCGTGCAAGATTAATCCTCAGGTCCTGCTGGTGTTGCTGCAGAAGGAACAGGGTCTGCTCACGGCCTCTGATTACAACTTGTCCCCGAGCCGCTATGAGGTCGCAACGGGGTTTGCTTGCCCTGACGGGGGGAATTGTGACCCGCAATACTTTGGTTTTGGAACCCAGGTTTACTATGCTGCGGCTCAGTTTCAGCGCTATCGGCAAAACCCCGCGCAATTCCCTTTTCGCACCGGGATAGCCAACAATATCCCCTACTCCCCTCAGGACAGCTGCGGTTCGGCTCCAGTGGTTTTGGCTAACCAGGCTACCACGGCGCTTTACAACTACACGCCTTATCAGCCGGATCCTGCTTTGCTGAGCGGGACGCCCGGCGAATGCTCCAGTTACGGAAACGCGAATTTTTACGGGATTTTTAAGGCCTGGTTCGGGGATTCACATCGATAAATATGCTTATCAATGCAGCTAGTAAGCGTTTCTAAGGTTTTTTAACGCGCCCTATTTGGTATGGGCTAACCAAGTAGATTTCCTTATTTGAACGCCGAGATTTGCTTATTTATCCGTTTGGCAGACACCTTTTCAATCGTGCCGAGTTGCTGGGCAAAGGTCTGTACCCGGTACTCCTCCAGCAGCCAACGTAACTCCTGTAAACGGTGATGGGTCTCGGCGTTAAAGGGGCGTGCCTCCGCCGCCTTCACCGCTGCCTCAAAGGCCGTCGCAGCTTCCGCAAAACGTGCAGCTAACTGGGCGTCACCAGCAGAGTTACGCCGGGCCTTGTCCAATCGTAGGGCATCTGCCCGCAGGTAACGGACCAGCTGAACCAGCCATTTGGCAGGCGTCCTCGCCAAGAAGTCGCCGCCTACCAATTGGTTTACATGGTTTACAATATCTGCTTTTGTGGCGGCGAGGGCAGAGCCGGCGGACCCTCGCAATTGTTGCTCGAGCTCCCCTTGCGCCTGCATCGCGGCAGCAACGGCTTGCAGAATTCTATAGACCTGGTCCTCGTAGCGGTCAATAGCCCATTCTTGCAGTTCAGCCAGGTCCGTATCGTCTGTGAGGGAATGTCCCTCCGCCAGGTATTCCGTCACCAAAGCCCGGCCAGCCGCGCTTTGTGCCGCATCTATCAGGGCTGAAGTGGAGGGATAGGGGGACGCGGCCAAAGCCGCCGCTTCCGCTCCTCGCCACCGGGTCGACACTCGTGTCTCCGTGAGGCGAAGGGCTTGACTGAGTTGCTGGGCAAAATCTCTGGGCCGCTCAACTTTAGCTTTTTCGGCTTCCTGTTGCGCCCAGACTTTGCCTTGTTCCTGGGTGGTTTTCACAATCAAGCGGTCACGCAGAGCCTGAAAGTCGTCTCCCAAACCCAGAACTTTCCCGCCGCGTCCCACAATCGCGAAGTGATTTCGCTGGCCTTCCTCCAGAGCCGCATGCATGGCGGTTAAGTCCGTCTCGGTCAGGTCGACTTGGCGAACCGCGGCTACGCTCTGCGTAAAGATTTCGTCAAAGTCGGGACGCTGTTGGGGAGGTTCGTTTACGTAACGCTCAAACCGGGGCAGGATCTCGTCAACGAAGTTTGCCGCGGGCACCACGTACTTCCGCACGGATTTCGGCAGGGCTTTGACGCAAGCCAGCAGGTAATCGCGCAGCGCTCCGGGAATCGGCCAATCGAAGCCCCGAGATTCGAGAGACTCTAAGATTGCCTCATCGACGATGATGGTAACACCTTCTGGAAGGTTAACCGTGTCAATCTCACGTTCCTTGGTTTTCTTAGATTTTTTCCCTTTATTGTATGGTAAGTCACGCTGATTCGCCGCTTCGGGGGTCGGTCCGCGCTTACCTGAAAATGTGTAGGCCAGCGGTAGCAGGTGCTCTCCCGCCGGCCAAAAATCGGGGAATTGGTCGGTATTGTCTCCGCTATCTGGCACCAATAAATCCCAGGGGTATTCCAACCAATCCGGGTGCTTGAGACGCTGATTTTTCCACCACGCCTCAAAAGCTGTTCCTGAGGTCACGGCGGGGTCAATGCGCGTTTCCAACCATTTTTCCAAGGCATAGGGGTCGACTTCGCCCGGAATTTGGCGCCGCCGCCGCGCTTCGGCAGCCATCTCTAGCCGGCGCTGATTGTCTTCCATAAAGGGATAGACCGAACGCCATTCTCCGCGCACAATTCCGTGACGAATGAACAATTCCCGCGCCAAGCTCCGGGCCGGTGTCCCTTCCACCACCGTATCCCGCAGGGAAGCCAGCGGGACGGAGCGATCCGCGCTGAGAACCATCCCGAACAAGCTGACCCGCTCGTGAATCATGGCACGCCCGAAACGTGTGGACCAGTACGGATCGAAATAAGTCCGCGTCAACAGGTAACGTCCCGCCTGTTCAATCCATTCAGGTTCGACCCGTGCCACCGTCCTGGCAAACAGTCGCGATGTTTCTACCAACTCAGCAGCCATAACCCAGTCGTAGTGTTTGCGGCTCAAACCCGAACCCGGCCACACCACGAATCGAGTCCCGTGCGCCCCGTGATATTCCCTTTTTGTCTCTGACCAGAACCCAATCTGGGTGAGCATCCCACTTAAGATGGCTTGGTGCAGGCTCTCGACGTCAACCTGGTCAAGGTCTACTACCTTGATTTCCCTAGTTTTTATCCCAACGTCACGACACATTCCGCGCAGTTCTGCCACCAGGTCGATCCACTCCCGTACCCGGAGGAAATGCAAGAACTCGCGGCTGCACAACCGGCGAAATGCGCTGGAGGACAGAGTTTCAATCCGGTCTTGCAGGTAACTCCACAGTTTCAGATAACTTAAGAAATCCGAACGCTCGTCTTCGAAACGGGCGTGGGCGAGGTCGGCCTCTGCCCGGCGTTCGCTGGGTCTCTCCCGCACGTCTTGCATCGCCAACGCGGCCACGACCACGACCGCGGGGTCGATGACTCCAAGGCAGTCCGCTTCGACAAGGATACGGGCCAAGCGCGGGTCGAGAGGAAACCGAGAAAGTTTGCGTCCCAGGCGGGTCAGTCGAGCGGGTTTCTTTCGGGTATCTAACGCTCCCAGTTGGCTCAGTTCCGTCACCCCATCCGTAACGGAGCGGGGCGAGGGTGGATCCAGGAAAGGAAAATCCGCGACTTCGCCCAAACCTAGGGCTGCCATCTGCAAAATCACGGCAGACAGCGAAGTGCGTTGAATTTCAGGCTCGGTGTAGGCGGGACGAGACAAAAAATCCGCTTCGGAATACAGGCGAATGCACACTCCCGGAGCCACCCGGCCACAGCGCCCTTTTCGCTGGTTGGCGGAGGCTTGCGAGATGGGTTCGATAGGCAGGCGCTGCACACGAGTCTTGTTTGAATAGCGGGAAATTCGTGCCACTCCGGGGTCAATCACGTAAACGATACCCGGTACGGTCAAGGACGTTTCGGCGACATTCGTAGCGAGGACTACCCGCCGGTATGGATGCGGGGCAAACACGCGCTTTTGTTCCGCCTCGCTAAGCCGGGAAAACAGCGGCAAGACTTCCACCGCCCCCGGAACTGAGGTCCGCTGACCGGGAGCCACGTAACGGCGTCCCAGATGTCCCTGCAGAGCCTGAGCCGTATCGCGAATATCGCGCTCCCCCGCCAGGAAAACCAAAATGTCTCCGGGACCTTCCCGGCACAGTTCATCCACCGCCCGCAAAATGCCGGTGACCTGGTCAATCTCACCGGTTTCCGCCCTTGTGAGGTCCTCCTCGGCGGTGTCGGCCATAAGTGGCCCCGAGTATTCGTCATCTACGTCAACCAAAGGGCGATATCTGACCTCTACCGGATACGTTCGACCCGCGACTTCAATAATGGGGGTATCTGGCCCAAAAGCCGTGGCAAAACGTTCGGAATCAATGGTAGCGGAAGTAATAATCACCAGCAGGTCGGGACGTTTCACTACCAAACGGTGCAAATAGCCCAAGATAAAGTCAATGTTCAAAGACCTTTCGTGAGCCTCATCAATAATCAGTGCATCGTATTGTTTCAGCAGTGGATCGTGGCTGATTTCGGCCAGCAAAATCCCATCGGTCATCAGTTTGATTTGCGTCTCAGGACCCAAAGTTTGGCGAAACCGCACCTGGTAACCAACGGTGGAACCTAGTGATTGACCCAATTCGGAGGCAATTCGCGAAGCAACGGTTCGGGCAGCCAGGCGGCGCGGCTGGGTATGGCCAATCATGCCCCGCGTACCCCGGCCTACTTCCAGGCACATTTTCGGCAGCTGGGTGGTCTTTCCGCTTCCGGTGGCTCCGCTGATAACAACGACTTGATGCTCACGTAAAGCAGCGAGAATCTGCGGTCTTGCCGCGCTGAGGGGCAAATCGGAAGGGTAGGACAACTCTAGGGACATAACCCACCTATTTTAGGCAAGGATGGCGCAAACTTCACCTGACCGCGGGCAAAACCCGCCGGGATCCTCCCGTCAGCCCGTGAATGCGAGAGAATAGGGACGTGAGTAACTCCACGCCGAACCTTTCCCCGGAGCCGCCCGGTGCCGCCGGTTTACCCTCAACTCCCCTCGCACCATCGGACTTTTCCCAGTTCCTCCCGGTGCAAGTGCCTATTTTGCCGTGGAAAAACGCGAAACTCTTGAGTCAAGCTCTGGGCGATACGGTCTATGTCAGCTCCGCTTTTGCCACGGCCCTGCGCTTGGAGCTACAGCTCGGCGTTCCCGCCCAGCGCGGAGAAGTCGGAGTGAGGATTCCGCTTGATGATCCAGCTTCCTGGTCTGAATTGTTTTGTCTGGGTGACACGGCACCCCAGCTGGGCCGAGCCCTGCGCGCCGAAGTCAGCGCTCAGGAGCTGCTGGAAAATCCCCAAGCTAGCGCCAAACTGTTGTCACGTTTAGCGGAGAATAACTGGTATGGCCTGGAAATTGAGGTTCCGGGGGAAAACCTTGATTCGCAATTGATACAGGTTGCCAGGCGCGCCGCTGACGCAGGCCTGCATCCGGCTTTAAGTGTCTTGCCCGGAGCCCTACATTCTCAAAATCAAGGGATTATGAGCGCTTTTGAAACAATATCGCTGGACCTTCTCAATGGCTACCAACCTCGGCGTGAACAGCTGAAGTATCTGGCAACTCAGCGCGTGGTCGGCAAAATTATTGATGCCAAGGACAGCGAGAGAACTAATTTGGAAGCCGCTTTAGAAACACTGGTGTTGATGCGAGCCAAATTAGACAGTCAATCGGAAGTTGCCGTGGGAATCGCGGGGCATTTCGGTTTGGAATCCCTCACACTACCGCTGCGCGAGGACTTGGATTTCGTTGCCAGAACTCGCTTGGCGGGGGCGCGAGAAAAGATTTTTGAAGCCCTGGATTTAGCTAACGCGCTGACCCAGGGCAAGACTACGGTGGCTTCCGCTTTCGTGGCTGATGTGTTGTCCCGAGCGGGAAAGGCCACTTCCCTTCCCGTCTAGCTTTGGCGCAAAAGACCGATAAACAGTAGAATTGCCGCGCATAGTTTTTCGGAGGTGTGGGCAATGTCTGAAGGCAAGTGGCTGTTTCTGGCTGGTTTGGGGGCTGGAGCCGCATTGGCCTTGCGGATGAGTGAAAAGCAAATTAGCAGTGTAAAGGGTTTTGCAGCAAAAATTGCTAACTCGGAAAGCGTCACGGATGCTCGCAGGGTAGCCACGGAAAAAATGGACGATGTCTTGCGCACACAGGGAGCTAAACTCATTGACAAGTTGGCAGAGAGCCTAAAGACCCAGCTAAACGCAGGGGGCAGTGCTGCTTGGGCGGGCTTCGCCAACGCCGGGAATGCCGGAAAGACCCCTCCGGAAGCGTCAACCACATCAACCGATAAAAACGGTGTTACCCGTGACAAAGACGGCCACGTAATTATTGATGGAAAAATCGTTGCCTAATCCAAACCGATGGAGAGGCTGCCAAAGTAGATGAACTCACAGAACCTCCCCGAACCCACTCCGGAACAAATTAAGCGCTGGCGGCGCTATCTCGCCGAGGAACGTGACGAAGCCAAAATCTACCGTGCCATCGCGAAAAAACGCCAGGGCATCAATCGCGAGATTCTGTTGGAACTGGCGGATGCCGAAAAGCGTCACGAGGATTACTGGCTGGCGCAACTCGGCACTCACGCCGAGCCGGCCCCACGCAGCCCCTGGTATATCCGGCTACTGCAGGGTCTGGCCATCAAGATAGGCTCTATCTTTGTTTTGGCGATGATGCAACGCTCCGAAGAACGTGGCACTTACGATGTCGATGCAGATGCCACCCCACAGATGGCGGCCGATGAGCACCTGCATTCTGAAGTGGTTCGCGCTTTGGCGGCTCGCTCCCGAGCTCGTTTTTCCGGACGTGCCCGCGCCATGGTTTTCGGAATCAATGATGGCTTGGTTTCCAATCTCGCTCTCGTGGCGGGCATCGCTGGTACGGGAGTTCCGGTGTCAATAATTCTGGTCACGGGGCTAACCGGGTTGGTGGCAGGAGCCCTGTCGATGGCTGCAGGGGAATACATTTCTATCACGTCTCAACGCGAGTTGTTGGAATCTTCGCAGCCTAACCCGGATGTGAAACAGCGTCTGCCCATGTTGGACCGCGCCGCTAATGAGCTGAAACTCCTGTTTATGGCCCGAGGTGACAATCCTGAGGAGGCTGCTGCACACGCGGTTTTGGCCTTGGAAACCATTGATGCTCAGTTGCAGTCACGCACGCTGTCTAAAACGGCTACTCCAGATTTCTTGGAAGGCGTCAGTCAGAGCGAATCCATGGACGAAATGACCTCTGTAGACAACGACACCACCACCCTTTCTGCGTCAAGAATGTCAACTGAAGAATTCAAAGAAACAGATGACTATCCCCTCGCCTTAGCCTTTGAAGAAGCCCCCTCTGGGGAGCTGGAGGCGATTGGCTCCGGACCCCAGGCGGCCCTGTCCTCTTTTTTGGCTTTCACCTTGGGGGCATTCATTCCCCTGATTCCCTTCCTCCTAGGATTCAGTGGAATCCCCGCTATTAGCGCCGCAGTTGTACTGGTCGGACTCATTTTACTGATGATTGGCGGAACAATCGGCATTCTATCTGGTAAACCGCCGTTTTTGCGAGCCTTACGGCAGGCTGCTATCGGCATCGGTGCTGCAGTTGTCACTTACCTTTTGGGTCTCGCCGCCGGGGGAGCTTTTTCACTGTAACCCCCGTCCGACACCCGACTTACCAGCGCCCCGGAGCTCCACTGAACAAACGAGCAATGAAAGACCTCACTAGAGAATCTGCTGCCGATTTTGGAGAAAAGTTTCCTCTCGGCTCAGGTACAATGCTCACGTGCTGAGTGCTATATTCTCTTTCGATACCGGCCTGTTTCCCACAACTATCTCGGCAGCTGCACCAGTTTCTTTCAATGACCTTTTACCCCAGGTGTTTCGAGTTCTCGACATTACCGGCGTTTTCCTCAACGGTATCCTCGGCGGCAGATTGGCTCGTCAAAAGCATTTTGATTTAGTTGGTTTCGGAGTTTTGGCAGTGGTTTCCGCTTTGGGTGGTGGCATCATCCGCGACATTATGCTGAACAATGCCCCTCCTGTAGCCCTGACCGACAAATTTTATTTGACCATGGCTTTGGCTGGGGCGGTGGTCGCCGGGTTATGGAAGTTTGACGGCAAATGGTCGCGGCGAACCCTCATTTTATTCGATGCTCTGGTGCTGGGAATCTGGGCTGGCACAGGGACTCAAAAGGCTCTGAGCTTGGGCTTCGACGTGATTCCGTCCATATTGATGGGTGTAATCACCGCTATCGGCGGAGGTATGGTGCGTGATATCGCTGCGGGCAACGTGCCGATGGTGTTCGGGGGAAGCAGCCTCTATGCCATCCCGGCTATCCTCGCTTCGTGTGCAGATGCCTCTTTCTACAAACTTGGATATCCCCTGACCGGTATGGTGGCAGCGGCTCTGATCGGCTCAACCCTTACCATCTTGGCTTCCTGGCGGCGCTGGATTCTTCCCGAAACTCACGATTGGACGATTTCGATGACTCGCCAACAGTGGAAATCGGCACAGCGAGCTCGCCGAATCGCCCGTGGAGACTATCCGGATGCTAAGACAAAGAAGCTGTGGAAAAACCAGTTTTCCACAGGTAAAACCGATGAGGATGGCGAAAGTAGCGACTCCGGTACCACACTTGAGAAGTGAGCGGTTTCTCTAGTATCGAACCTTCGATGCCAAAGCGCCGAGCCAGTATCGGCGACGTTGTGTTGGTTGGCTGCGCGGCACTGGTTTGGTGGGCACTATGGCCTGGAGCAGGGCCGAATCTGGCGAATTTTCCCACCCCCGGTTTACGTTGCCCCGCCGGTTCCACCAGCGCGAATATCGGCGGTTCCCTGAGTGAACTATGTGCCCTGACGGTCCGTAAAGACGCTGGACCCGGCGGGTATCAGCGCGACATGTTCGGAGCGGGGTGGATGGATCGCGATGGGAATGGCTGCGATACCAGAGCGGAAATATTGGCTCGAGACTTTCAATCCCCGCGTTTCGCGGACAGCGCCAAGCCGTGCCGGTTGACCGGGGGAACCTTTCACGATCCCTACACCGGTAAAACCGTGCAATTTGAAACGGCACCGGGCCGCAAAGTCCAGATTGACCACGTGGTGGCACTGGGCAATGCGTGGAAGTCCGGGGCTTGGGCCTGGACGAAAGCACAGCGGGAAGCATATGCAAATGACCCGAGCGTGCTGCTGGCGGCAGACGGACCGGCTAACCAACAGAAATCAGACGCCTCTGCCGATGCTTGGATGCCTCCAAACCACAACTTCCGCTGCGCCTACGCCCGCCAACAAATCGACATCAAGTATCGGTGGAACCTGACGGTCACCGTTGCGGAAAAAGCCGCGTTGCTCTCTGCCCTGACCAAATGCTAGGCCAGCGTGGTGAAACGCACCTTATTTTGCCAGAGCCTGGGCAACCACCTGTTTTGCTTCTTCTTGAATAGTCTGAAGATGCTCGGGACCCTTAAAGGATTCGGCATAAATCTTATAAATATCTTCGGTGCCGGAGGGACGCGCGGCGAACCAGGCGTTCTTGGTAGTGACTTTCAGTCCTCCGATAGCCGCGTGGTTGCCCGGTGCCTGCACCAGGCGGTCGACAATCGGCTCCCCGCCCAGTGTCGAGGCCGCGACGTCTTCGGGCGCCAAAGCCGCGAGCTTGGCTTTTTCAGCCTTGGTCGCGGGGGCATCCACCCGTTCGTAAGCGGAAGCACCAAACCGGGCCACCTGTTCTTCGTGCAGAGCGCTGGGAGTTTTCCCGGTCACTGCGAGGATTTCGGAGGCCAGCAAAGCCGCAATCAACCCGTCCTTGTCGGTAGTCCACACGGTGCCGTCTTTGCGCAGGAAAGATGCGCCAGCGGATTCCTCGCCGCCAAAGCCTACGGACCCATCCAGCAATCCCGGCACAAAATGCTTGAAACCAACGGGGACCTCGACGAGTTTGCGTCCCATATCGGCTACTACCCGGTCGATTAAAGCCGATGACACCAGCGTTTTGCCGACGGCACAGCCTTGCGACCAGTGCGGACGGTGGGTGAACAGGTATTCGATTGCCACCGCCAGATAGTGATTCGGATTCATCAGGCCATCGGCAGTAACGATGCCGTGACGGTCTGAATCAGCGTCGTTTCCAGTCGCAATATCGTAGGGAGCCGAGCCACCCTCCATCACCTGACGCAGAGAAGCCATCGCGTAGGGCGAGGAGCAGTCCATCCGAATCTTGCCGTCCCAGTCCAAAGTCATGAAAGACCAGCGCGGATCGACCTTTTCATTCACCACCGTCAGGTTCAATCCGTAACGTTCGGCGATGGCGGCCCAGTAGTCTACCGAAGCGCCGCCCAAGGGGTCAGCCCCGATGCGGACACCGGCGGACCGAATCGCCTCAACGTCAACTACGTCAATTAGCGAGTCGACGTATGACGGTAGAAAATCTGTTTTTCCAATAAATTCTGATTGCTCGGGATGCGGGTTCCTCGGCACGGAACGCCAACCCTGGCGCAAAATCTCATTGGCACGATTAGCAATCCAGGAAGTCGCGTCCGAATCTGCGGGACCGCCACTGGGCGGGTTGTATTTAAAGCCGCCGTCACGAGGCGGATTATGCGAAGGGGTAACAACGATACCATCAGCCAAACCCGCTCCGCTCAGCCGCACACCTCCCGGCGTGCCCGCCCCGTTAGCCTTGAGAATGGCGTGAGATACGGAGGGTGTCGGAGTGAAGGAATCGCGTGCGTCTGTCAGAGTGCGCACTTCCATGCCCGCGAGGACCTCCAGGGCGGTACGCCACGCCGGCTCTGATAGGGCGTGCGTATCGCGCCCGATGAACAGGGGGCCGTCATAACCTTGTGATTGACGATATTCCACAATCGCGGCCGTGGTGGCAACGATATGAGCCTCGTTAAAGGCGCGGTCCAGAGACGAACCGCGATGGCCCGAAGTCCCGAACGAAACTGCCTGTGCAGGCTCATTCACATCGGGTTCCAGGTCATAATAAGCGCTAATGACTTCATCAACGTTGATGAGGTCTTCCGGTTTGGCAAGTTGTCCAGCTCGTTCATGCATAGCCTCATTGTTTCACCAATTTCTGTACTGGCGCGGGCGTTTAGATGACAAAACCCGTAAACTTCTGGCGCCGAAAGCTCGCATTTGGCTAGATAGGGCTTTAAAATTGCACACGTGCCTGAAACTGACAAGGAAAACAGCAAAAACTCTGCCCCAGCCATTCCTGATCCGAACCAGAAAGTTGCGGTCATCATTCCCGCCAAGGACGAAGGCGATTCGATTGGGGCGACAATTCGTGCCTCCAAGGCTTTGCCCCGAGCCGATTTATTCGTGGTGATTGATGATGGGTCTAATGACAATACGGGTGAAGCCGCGCGCAGTGCCGGTGCCGTGGTGGTACGCCATTCCGTCAACCGCGGTAAGGCCAGTGCTATGGAAACAGGGGCAAAAGTCGTGGCTATGCGCGACCCCGAGGACGGGCCTCGGCGTCTCATTCTGTTCCTGGACGCGGACTTGGGAGATTCCGCCGCCCAGACTTTCCCGCTGGTGGAGGCGGTAATGCAGGGACGCACGGACTGTGCCATAGCTGCCCTGCCGCGCCAAGCCGGTGCCGGTGGTCACGGTTTTGTGACACGTTTATCGCGCCGGGCCATTCGCTGGGCGACCGGGTGGGAACCGCTCCAACCACTGTCGGGTCAGCGCTGCCTGAGTGCGGAAGCCTTTTTCGATTGTCTGCCCCTGGCGCATAAGTGGGGGGTGGAAACCGGCATGACTATCGACCTGCTGGTTAAGGGGTACTCGGTGCAGGAAGTTCCTTGCGACCTGACACACCGGGCTACCGGCAACGATATGGCGGGATACCGTCACCGCCTGAGCCAATTCCGGGATGTATTTCTGGCCTCCGCCACACGCTTTGTGCGCCACGTTCGGGCTCCCCTTCGGCTGCGCCTGTCCGCAGCAATTAAACAGGAGCCCGGTGAGGTTTACTGCCTGAAGTAAGGCTGCACTGAACGGTTATCGCCTGGGGAGTCAATCAGGAACTTGTGACATCCTTGAGCCAAGATGGCCGGAAACATGACGGCGGCTCCCGCCAGACCCAGCAGGATTCCCGAATCATTGAGCAGCATGCCCACCACCATAGTGGTAATCCAGGCGCTAAATAAGGCTCTTTCCGCGTGATTCCAGGCAATTCCTTCGGGACGAAGTTTTGCGCCGACGCTACCCCACAACCAACCGTAGTCACGGCGGTAAGGGTTTCGCATATTGGCGAATAACGGAGCCAAAATAATCACCATCGCCAGCAGAATAGCCAGAATAACGCTGATAATGAGCCACGCCGGCCAGCCAGCGTTCCAAACCATCGTGGATTTATTAATGAGTACCGGCAGCACCCGGCCCTGAGTGAGCGTATCGATAAAGTTACCCAAATGGGTCCGTTCCGCAGCGGGACGCAACCAATCAATATAAGCAAATAGAGCTGCTACAGCTACCGTTAATAAGACTATCAGTGCAGATGATAGGACTGTTAGAGGTTTTCGGTTGAATTTTAAGAACAGAATGGCAAAGCCGGGAACCAGAGCCATCGTGCCACCAAAATCCGCCCCCAAGCTGGGGGCAGAATCTAGGAAAATTACCGCGCTAGCCATGACAATCAGCACCACCATCAAGGATTTCTCTGTGGTCGTAGATTGTTTGCGTTCCGCTACCAACCCGTAGACAACCGTAGCGAGAATCAGTGCTCCGGTGGCGAGTACCGCAAACATGACATTGTCGATGCCAAAGAAACGCCCCCCGACTGTTGATTGCAGTCCCATAATGGAATCCAACACCATCGGGGAACCAATCAAGGGGTCTAGTACCCCTACTATCAGCGACGATATGCTTATTATGAATAACGGGCCGAGAAGGGAATTCAACCCCAAAGCACTCCAGACGATAGCCACGAGGGCGCTCAGGATTACCGGGAGCAAACATCCTAGCCACAGATAGCTAGCGGCGGCAACGTCTGTGTCGGCCGGTCCGAGTTCCCACCACGGTGCCAAGTTCATGAAATATGCCATTGCCGGGATGAGAGCGGCAAAGGTTGCCACCATTCGCCAAAATCCCAACAGCGCCCGAGGCTGGTCCCACTCCTCACCCAACCGGGGGTGCGTGCGGCGGTTCAGCATCCATACTGCCGCAATCAAAAGCAAAGCTACTCCCACTCCCAAGCCGGGAAGAAACCAAACCTGGACATTGCGAATCATCGCGGCTCGGCGCGCCGCCGATGCGAGAGACTCCACAGTGACCACATTTCCCATAGTGATTGCGGAGCCTTGCACCCACGCTGGTTTTTCAGCTCCAACGTAATCCAAGATGGTAGCGGTCAAGTCGGCGGTTTGCACCCATCCCGGTCGATGAGTGGAAGCCGAGGTCGCGCCCCCATTGCCGAACTGGGGGCCGCGCGCCGCAAAGACTTGCAGTCGGGGATCTCCCGGCGGGACAATCGTCTTTTTGGGGGCAGATTTGTCAATTAGGTAAACATCAGATTCTCGATTTGTCACCGGTTTATCGTCAGCTATTGAGGAAATAATGGTATTCCACCCCAAATCGTCACCACGCTGCCAGGCAGCGCGCAGAACTTGGGGCTGCAAATGGCGGGGAAACACCCGCATATCTACCACGACTACCGCTCCGGGAGTCATGACCTGGCAGAGCAGGTCCGCAAACACTTCCGGACTGGCGCCGCGATAGCTGGAGGCCGGTGAAAAACTCAGGGACTTGGGAAGGTTGGCGCCGGGTGCGTCAGGATGCACGAAACCCATTCCAGCCGCGGCTCCATCACCAAACAAACGCAAGTTCACACCCGAATCCAGCACCGCCTGGCCCAGGATCCATCCGTTCTCGCTCGACCCCGTACGATTCCCCGTCGCCAAAGCGCGAAATCCGGCAGCGGGAAGAGTGGTGTTCGCTTTGGTGCGCACCACCGAATTGGCGCGGGTAGAACTTTCCAAGAGCTGACGTAAATCCGGGTCGGCCAGGGAATCATCATCCCAACGCCATTGGATGCCTAACAAAACTAACAGAGGTGTGCGGCTCACCTGGGCAGACATGCCTACCGGACCGAAGCCACCACCCAGACTGGGAACCGATGAATACGCACCGGTAGCTATGCTTTTGGGACCGCGACCTCGTGAACCCGGTCAACTCGTGAATCCTTAGCGATGGGACCCATAGCCACTGGCGGCGCCCCTTCGGGGGCTTCCGAAGCGGTCGGCTCCTGAGGCGCTCCTGGAACTTCAAAAGTCTGGACGACAGTGGAGGACGGGTTCTCCTCTTGAGCCGGCGACTCAGTCGGAGTTGCCTCAGGAGTTTTCTCAGGTTTCGTCTGCTTCTTAGTTTCTGTGGGAGTTGCCGCCGTCTTAGGTTTGATTGCCTCCGAGGTACGACGCCCCGCCTCGCTGAGGGAGCCTACATCCACACCGGCAATCTCGTGATGTTCGAATGGATCCCAGTGCATTTCTTGGGAAGGATCCCAGGGCTTCACGTCAAAAGTATTGGTTGAGCTCATCGCCCCCGCGATCAAGCCCATGCTGACAATAATTGCGGTCAAACCAGCAACCAGGTAACGCGTAGTGGGCAGCGGTTTATAAGAACGCTTAATCGGTTTGCGCGTACCGCTTCCCGCTCGCCCCGACATTGAGCGCGAGGGCGTAGAAGGAGGTTTGACTTTTGTCTGCATGGTTAAAATCATACCGAGTTTTGTCGAAATTGCGCTGCTTCGCGATAATTATTTTGAGGAGTACTGCCTATGAATACCGCATTAACAGACCCGGCACCATCGATTTCGACTGGAACCTCACTTCCCGGACCGGAGGTGAGAGGTCCTTTACGAGTTTCCTTCCTGGGACCTTTCGGGACATTTAGCGAACAAGCTACCCGAGAAATCACACCCCGCGGCGCTACCTTGCTACCCGCTGCTGGCGTCGAATCCGCCCTGCACCTGGTTCGTACCGGCGAGGCCGATCGCGCAGTGGTTCCAATTGAAAACTCGGTGGAAGGCGGAGTTAACGCCACTTTGGACGCTTTAGCTCACGGTCAACCCTTGACGATTGTGGGCGAAGTTTTAGTACCGATTGCCTTTGCGTTGATGGTACGGACAGATTCCGGGCTGGAGTTGGGTCAGATTAAGAGAATCGGCACACATCCACACGCCTGGGCACAAACTCGCTGTTGGGTGGAACAGCACATCGGCGAAGTAACTCATATTCCCACCACCTCCACCGCCGCGGCCGCCAAACTGCTGATGGAAGATGACTCGTGCGGCTATGACGCGGCTCTTTGCTCCGCAGTGTCCGCTTCGGCCTACGGCGGAAAAACTCTCGCGGAGGGGATTGCGGATGACGACAGCGCCCAAACCCGATTCGTCCTAGTTTCCCCTCCCGGAGCTATTCCTCCCCCCACAGGGGCAGACAAAACCACAGTTCAAGTTACGTTACCGGACAATGAATCCGGCGCGCTTCTGACCATGCTAGAACAGTTTTCGGCACGGGGAGTAAACCTTTCGCGCATTGAATCACGCCCTGTCGGAGGGCACTTTGACCGCTATGCCTTTTCCATTGATATCGAGGGCCATATTTTTGAAGAACGTGTCAAAGATGCTTTGATGGGGCTGCATCGGACCTGCCCGGATGTGCGGTTTTTAGGTTCGTATCCGCGGGCGGATCGGATGCGTACTCAGATTGTGCGGGGGACGGCGAATATGGATTTCGCCACGGCACAAGCCTGGATGGAACAGGTCGTCTCCGGTCGCGCGGTGTGAGTTCGCTATCGAGCCGCGCTATCTAAAGATGAGGCGCAAAACGGTTATGCTTTAAGCATGATTGATTTGCGTGCGATGAAAGACAATCCGGAACCGATGCGGGCCTCTCAGGTGGCTCGCGGTAACGACCCCGCAACTGTAGACCAGGCCTTAGCCGCTGACGAACGCCGCCGGGCGGCGCTGACCGCTTTTGAAACAGCGCGCGCTGAGCAAAAGGCCTTTTCCAAGAAAATCGGCAGTGCCTCGAAAGAGGAACGCCCCGCCCTGCTGGAGCAGGCCAAGAAGCTGAGTGAAAACGTCAAGGCTTTGGAAGATGCCTCCAACCAGGCTGCTGAGGAAGCCAAGCGGGCCGCGATGGTGCTGGAAAACCTGATTTTGGACGGGGTGCCTTCCGGCGGTGAGGACGACTACGAGGTCCTGGGCCAGGAGGGTGTAGCGATTCGTGACTTTGCGGCGGAAGGCTTCACCCCCAAGGATCATCTCGACCTGGGTATCGGTTTGGATGCCATCGACACCGATCGGGGCGCCAAAGTTTCGGGGGCGCGGTTCTACTATCTGAAGGGAGTGGGCGCGCGCCTCGAACTCGCTATCCTCAATGCTGCTTTCGACACCGCCATGGCTCACGGGTTCACCCCGATGATTACGCCGTGCATGGTGTCACCTGAGACTATGAGCGGGACGGGATTCTTGGGCGAGCACTCGGACGAGATTTACTACTTGCCTGCTGATGAACTCTATTTGACCGGCACCTCCGAGGTCGCTCTGGCGGGCTATCACACGAATGAAATCATCGATTTATCCGCCGGCCCCAAACGCTATACCGGCTGGTCAGCCTGTTTTAGGCGCGAGGCAGGTTCCTACGGTAAGGATACCCGCGGCATTATTCGCGTCCACCAGTTCCACAAGGTAGAGATGTTTTCCTATTGCAAGCCCGAAGATGCGCTGGCGGAGCATCAAAAGCTGCTCAATATGGAACGCGAAATGCTCGCCAAGGTGGAGTTGCCCTATCGGGTCATCAATACCGCGGCCGGGGATCTCGGTTCCAGCGCGGCGCAAAAGTTTGACTGCGAAGCCTGGCTTCCCACCCAGAAGCGGTTTATGGAGGTCACGTCTACCTCCAACTGCACGACCTTCCAGGCACGACGCCTAGGAATTCGCTACCGCGATGCGGAAGGAAAACCGCAGGTCTGCGCCACTTTGAACGGAACGTTGGGAACTACGCGCTGGATTGTGGCTATTTTAGAAAACCATCAGCAGGCCGATGGTTCGGTGCGGGTACCCGCCGGGTTACGTCCCTATCTGGGCGGGTTGGAAGTTCTGGAACCTATCAGTCAACCAGGTAAATAACTTGAATCGTTTTCCATCAGGATATTAGCCGATTCCGGAGGTTTTTTTGGGCGAGTATGCCGAACAAGTCACGCGCCACGCTATCGCGCTGGGACTAATGGGCTTGCCCAAAAATCCTCGTGACGTGTTGGTCTCCCTGGACATTGACGGCACCATAGTCACCCCCGAACAGCAGATTTATCCCAAAGTAAAGGAATATGCCGATCGACTCCGTATTGGTGGGGTTCACATCTGCATCACCACAGGACGTTCCGTTCCGGCAACCCTGCCGGTGGTGGAAGGGCTGGAACTGGAAAGTGCCTGGATTGCCAGTGCTAATGGCTCCTTGGTCGGTCATTATACGCAAACTGACGGTTACGCCCTGACGAATCAATATACTTTCGATCCTCGTCCCATAGTTGCTCGCGTGCTGCAGGTTCTTCCCGAAGCCTGCATTGGAGTGGAGGACAATCCCCTCGGTTTCCGGGTTTCCAAGCCTTTCCCTCCCGGAGAACTGCGTGAAACCCTGGAGGTTCAAGACCTCGATACACTTTTGGCGACCCCGGTTTCCCGGGTGGTCATTCGTGAACCCCAGTTGAATAATGAGGAATTTCATTGCGCGGTTAATCGCATTGATTTTACCGGGGTGGAACACGCTATCGGGTGGCGTTCCTGGCTGGACATCAACCCTCCGGGAACTTCAAAAGGGCACGGACTTGCCACTGTTTGCGCGAATTTAGGGGTTGACTTGGGTCACACTATTGCCATCGGAGACGGAGGTAACGATATCCCCCTGCTGCGAACCGCTGGTTACGGTGTCGCCATGGGAAATGCCCGACCCGAAGTCAAGGCAGCCGCTGCCGCCACTACCCTGCCGGACACGAAGCAGGGTGCGGGTGCAGTCTTGGAAGCTCTCACCCAAGTAATGGGACTTTGAAGTACTCGAAGCCTCCAGGGTGAATCGGTTACCAGATAAAAATCTGCCGAACGCAACGCGAAACTTACTCTCTCAAGCAATTAATAAGTGTTGAAAATTCAACCGAAGTCCAAAAAACTTAGGAATCAACGGGTAAAATTTTCGTATCGATGGCTGGTGAGGAGGGAGCGACAATGCCAAGATTCGATTCCACTGAACATGTTCGTTGGCTAGGAAATCACCTGCAAACGGTGCTGGAATACGGCCAGCATGCATACATTCACGGCGGTTTTGGGTACATTCGCAGCGATGGGAGCGTCGATACAGCAAAACCTGTGGAGCTCGATTTGACGGCTCGCTCGACCTACATTTATGCCGTAGCTTCGTTATTGGGAATCCCCGGATCTCTGCGACGGTGCGAACACGGAGTCCAAGCCATCACATATGCGTTCAAAGATCCTGACTACGATGGCTGGTTTTCTTTGATTGAACCAATTCAAGAACGCCAAAAGTTAGCAAATACGCGTGGCATACCTGCAGGGACAGAGGGGAATCGGAAAAGCTCACGGGCTATGTCCTATCTTTTGGAGGCAGCTGCCGCAGCTTCATTAACCCCTGTCAGTAGCGCTAAAGACTTACTGAAACAAGCCATCAAAGTCGAAGAGAAATACTTTTGGGACGAAGAACTTGGCCGTGTAAACGAAAACTTCGCGCGGGATTTTTCTGAGATGGAAAGCTATCACGGCATGAGCTCAAATCTGCACGCCGTCTCGGCTTTTCTCGCTGTCGGTGATGCCACTCAAGACAAAAAGTGGATTGAACGAGCCTCGCGGATTGTTTCATTTGCCATGGAGCAAGCCCGGAACAACAATTGGCGTGTCCCGGAACATTTCGATGGAAATTGGAATCTGGATCGAAACTACAACGTCGGCACTCCAGCTGACCCGCGCCGGCCGTATGGAATCAACGTCGGACATAATTTTGGCTGGTCACGGAAAATTGTCCAAGTCGCTGCCGCTTCACAAAAAAACGGTCTCGAGCCACCGAAAGATTACTTGCACGTGGCCCGGGAGATTTTTAATCGGACAGCCTCAGATTCGTGGTGTAAAGACGGCCATAGCGGTATTTTCTTTACCGTGGACTACCAAGGTAAACCTTTGATGCGTCAACGGTTTACCTGGGTTCTCACGGAAGCCATCCAAGCTGTAGTAGCCCTGGTTTTTGAGTTGCGTGAACAGGGTGCCTCAGTGGAAGAATTAGAACCTTACCTCGAGCTTTACTATCGATGGTGGGACTATTTGGAGGGATACGTAATCCAAAGTGATGGCTACTGGGTAGGCGAGCTGAACGCAAACAACCTACCTGATGACACCGTATGGCCCGGGGCTCCCGATATTTTTCATTCGGTTAGAGTACTGCTGGCTCCGCGTTTGCCGAACGCTCTCTCCACCCCGGCCGCGATTGCCCAAGGCCACCTCGACCACCCTCATCGCGCCGAATGACAGGACGGTCTGTAGGTACAGTCGCTCCCGATTTGTCTGCCGAGGCTGATACCCGGGTTCTGGAACAGCGCCCTAGTCGTCGCAACTGAGTCCGACAGCCCCGTCTCACGCTCGGCAAATCGTCAACCGTGTCAATGAATGGAATCAGACATCTCGGTATGAACCTACCCGGTGCAACCGGATAGAGTTGGTGTTGCCCTCTTGCCCTGGGGGGAGACCCCCGACAAATACGGCAACTTGGTCTCGTTGGGCAATACCGCGCTCCAGCAAAATATCTTCCGCCTCATGAATCATCAGATAGAGTCGCCGCGCCATTTTGATGGGATAGGTTTGAATCCCCCATTCCAGAGCCAATTGGCGACGGACGTGTTCGTGATAGCAGAACACATACAGAGGTATTGTGGAGCGCAATCGAGCCAACCGGTGAGCTGTAGCTCCAGAATTTGTGAAAGCCGCCACGAACTTAGAATTGGTTGACTTCGCAATCAAAATCGAATGACGCGCAATGATGGATTCCCAATCAAGGTCGCCGTCCTTGAGTTTCGCGAAGTGGCGCGTTCCTAGCTCCTCAGCAGCTTCGATGATTTTTGCCATTGTTTCTACGGCTTGAATCGGATAGCTGCCCACCGCCGTCTCGCCTGAAAGCATGACCGCGCTAGCCCCATCCCACACCGCATTGGCACAATCTGAGGCTTCTGCTCTGGTGGGACGCGCGTTGCAAATCATGGATTCCAGCACTTGGGTAGCCACTATGACCGGTTTTGCCTCAGCACGGCACAATTCGATGGCTCTCTTTTGCACAGTAGGAATTTCCTCCAGCGGCATTTCCACCCCGAGATCACCGCGAGCCACCATGATGGCATCGAAAGCGTGAATAATTTCCTGCAAATGATTCACAGCCTGGGGTTTTTCAATTTTGGCGATAACCGGGAGGCGATGCCCAACTTCGTCCATTATCCGATGTACGTCATCCAGGTCATCTGCCCGACGCACAAATGACAGGGCAATGTAGTCAACGTCCTGGGTCAGCGCCCAGCGCAAGTCGTCTTTATCTTTTTCGGAAAGAGCCGGTACGGAAACAGCCACGCCCGGCAAGTTCAGCCCTTTATGATCCGATACTGTTCCGGGAACCTCGACTTTTGTCACCACATCCTCGCCTTCGATGCGAGTGACCCTGACTTGCACGTTACCGTCATCAATCAAAAGCACATCACCGGGATGACAGTCGCCTGGCAGTCCCTTGAAAGTCGTAGAGACGATGCTGGCATCCCCCGGTACATCACGGGTGGTAATGGTGAAATCCTGCCCCAGAAGGAGATTTTCAAGACCGTTGACGAACGTCCCCAGGCGAATCTTGGGACCCTGTAAGTCAACCAGGACAGCCACGGGATGTTCAAATTCTTTCTCAACTCGGCGTACCAAGTCGATTTGCTCAGCCGCCTCCGCTTGAGTGCCGTGGGAACGATTGATACGCACCACATTCATCCCGGCTTGCATCAAGGAACGAATCTTATCCTCAGAATTCGTAGCGGGGCCAAGGGTACAGACAATTTTGGAACGACGCATAGTACAAGGCTATCTCCATTAACCGGCAAAACTGAAAGGAATTATCTCTATATCCTGTAGGCGTATGCCGCAGGATACAGAACTTGGATCTGCCAGTAAGTATAAAAATTCCCGCGTCACTACAGGTGACGCGGGTTTGCGGAGACGACAGGATTTGAACCTGCGAGGGGCAAGGCCCCTAACACCTTAGCAGGGTGCCGCTTTCGGCCGCTCAGCCACGTCTCCAAGGGTTTTAACTCTAGCGAAATTCCCTCAGATTTTCCAAAAGTCGGCAGCTCGGCTTTCACCTGATAGAATCGGTATCACGCTTTTCGCGCATGGAGGGCTGACAGAGCGGCCGAATGTGACGGTCTTGAAAACCGTTGTGGGGAAACTCACCGGGGGTTCGAATCCCTCGCCCTCCGCTTTTACCCCCGGCAATCGTTGATATTCTGCGGATTTTATGTTGATATAGCGGCGTTTTATCGTGCTTGTGTATTACCCATCTTTGGACATTTTTACCCATCTTTCGCTATGATGTTGCACGAAATGTTGCACGAAATGTGACCAGTTGCACGTTCCAGATTGGGGGCTTTGTCATGTCTAGGGAAGCCTGGGGAACTATCCGTCAGCTTCCTTCTGGGAATTATCAGGCGCAAACCCCGGTGATTGATGGTCACAGAATTAAGGCTCCGAACACTTTTCGGACTCGTAATGAGGCGCGGACGTGGTTGTTACGTGCTCAGGTGCGGATTGCTGATGGGGAAGATATTGAACAGATGCGCGAGGAGGAACGTGTGGTCGCGCACAAGGTTCCGACGATGCAGCAGGTTTTTGTGGAGATGCTGACCCAGATGGAACAGGCAGATTATTCCCCGAATACAATCAGGACTTACCGATCTAGTTGGGTGCGTTATTTGCAGCCTGATATTGGTAGTATGCCGGTGACTAAGATGACTTCTAAATGGATTGTGGCTTGGGATGCTGGTATGAAGTGGGAGGCACAGAATACTCGGCGTAAGGCGACGAATTTGTTGAAGCGGATGCTGACTTATGCTGCGGATGCCGGGTATATTGAGCAGGTTCCCAGGGTGAGGTTGGCCGTGGCCAACCGGCAGAGGCGGACTAAGTATCTCACTGCTACGCCCCAGCAGCTTGCCGCGATACGTGAAGGAATGCCTCGCGAGTTGGCTGTTACTATCGATTTGGCGGGTTGGTGTGCATTGCGTTTCGGGGAAATCGCGGCGCTGCGTGGCGGGGATATTGATGTGTTGGCGGGGACAGTTCGAGTCACGAAGAGTACCAAGCGTGGGATAGGTGGAGCGATTTCAGAAGGACCGGTGAAAACGCTGGCAGGAAACCGCACGGTGGCCATCCCCCCTGTCGCACTTGAGCGTATTAAGCAACACTTGGATGAGTACGGGATTGGAACCACTGACTTGGTTGTGTGGCAGCCTGGCTCACAGGGGAAAGCTTGGCTCAGAAATAAGGAGCTGCATTCCAGGTTTGACCCGGTAGTGAAATCTCTAGGCTTGGAAGGACTACGATTCCATGATTTACGTCACACTGGGTTAACTTTGGCTGGAGAAGCTGGAGCGACTTTGGCGGAACTCATGGCACGGGCTGGACACTCCGATGTTGGAGCTGCCATGATTTACCAACACGCCTCACTGGAAAGAGATCGCGCCCTCGCGGCCAAGCTCGGGGGATAATGCTGACCGGGGCAGGCGAGAGCGTCCCCCTTGGCTTCCTGGAAGTTTGGGCTTTGACTCCTATAGTTCGTAGCCGCTGTTTTGAAGTTCTGGGTATGCGTCTACTGGTGGTGGGGTGGGGTGTATGGTGGCGACCATTTGTGGTGTTTCTTCCTGCCGGGCTGGTTTTTGGAATAGTTCGATGGCGGTGCGGTTGTCCTCTCTGTTTTGGATGGCTTGAGTGAAAATTTGGATGCCACTGATTTCTTGGGGGGTTGGCCCGTCTGGGCTGGCTGGGGTGGAGGTGATGGCCCAAGCTGTGTTGCAGTTTTTCCCGCGAGTCATTCCGACGTAGAGACCGTTGGCGGTGGTGGTGTCGGAAATGAGGGTGTGGCAGGTGTCTACGGTTCGTCCTTGCGCGCGGTGGATGGTGCCCGCGTAGCCGAGGTCTACGTGTTGGGTGACGTATTGGGCGGGAAGGGTCAGCAGGATGTCCTTTCCGATTGGGGATACGAGGAGAGTGCCGTCTTTGTTGATGGCGCGGATTTGGAAGGTTGCACCGTTGATTACTTCGTCATGGATGGTTTTCCTAGCATTGCGCCGGGTGACGATTTTGTCTCCGAGTCGGGCTTGGGTTGCGTCGTGCAGGGTGATGGTTTGTCCGTTTGCTTGGACTTTTCCGGCTTCGATGAGGCGGTTTTGGGCGGCTTGGTTTAGTCGGGTGACTGTTTCGTTATCGCCTGCGAGCATGAGGGATTCTTTGTTTTCGCTGGTGTCGTTCCACCAGGCTGCAAACATTTGGGTTTCGATGGTTTGAGCAGGACCTGACTTTATCCGCTCGTTTTTTAGATAGGTCGCTACTACTGATAGGTCTTTGCCGGTGCGTAGCGCGAGAGAGGCTTCGGCTTCCCAGGGGTTTTTGAATCGGTGAACTTCTGAGAGGCTGGGTGGGGTGGGGTGTTCTCTGGTGAGCATGGCGAAGGCTCCCCCGACTTCGACTGCGTTTAGCTGGTTTGGATCGCCTACGAGCAGGATTTTTCCGCCTTTTTCGCGTACTGCTTGGGTGATTTCGGCGAGTTCCAGGGTGCCGGACATGGAGGCTTCATCGATGATTACGAGCGTGTTTTTATCGAATTCGGGGCGGTGTTGGCTGTGTATCCATGAGGCGAGTGTGTTTGCGTCTCCGGTGGATTCTTTTAGGACTTTCGCTGCTACGGCTGAGGGGGCGTAGCCGTAGACTTCGCCTCCGTTTTGTCGCCATACGTCTACAAGCCCGGACAGGGTGGTGGTTTTTCCGGCTCCGGCGGGTCCTACGAGCAGGTCGCAGGTACGGTTGGAAGTGAGGATTTCCCACGCTGCCATTGCTTGGGTGCGAGATAGCGCCCAACCGTCATCGCTGCGCCATTGGTCGAGTTGGGTGACGACTGTCTGGTGGTCTATGCCTTTCGCGAGATACGTGTTAGAGGTGTCGAGCATGAGGGTTTCAGCGTCCAGGATGCGTTGGGTGGACCAGCGCCGGTATTGGGTGGGTTGGTCAGGGTTGAGTTCAATCATGCCTTCCATAATGTTGTCGCTGATTTCTTCCACGACTTCATCCCTGCCATAGGCGAGGCGGACTTCTCTGGCGGCGCGTTCGACTTCAGCGACAACGTTCCAGCGGCTCCAGTTTGATTTCGATTTCTCTAAGGCTTGCAGGGCGATATGCCCCAGCTGTTGTTTATATTGTTCGGCGAGGTCTTGGGGGGTGGCGAGTCCACGACCAGCGGCATCGAGGTTACATACGTCGTCTAGGTGGGTTTTCCCGGCGCGGGTTGCCCACAGTTCACGTAACTGTTCCAGTGAGGCGCGTTTTTTGGCGCGTCTAGTTTTGTCCCATGCTGCCTTGTCGTCTTTTCTGTTGCTAGATTCTGTTCGTGCTGCCACGATTTTCCGGTGGCGGGTGGAGAATTCTTGAATGAGGCTTTCGTCTATGCCTTGGATGCCCCAGATTGGTTTCCCGCTGCGGGTTTCGGAACGGATTTCCCAGGCTACCCCGAGGCGCGCGGTGAGAATGTCCATCAGGATGTTGTCGTAGTATTCGCTGATAGCTACGGCTGAGGGGAATACTCCCCCGCGTGAGTCGATGGTGAGCCATTTTCCGTCTTGGGTTTGAACCTTATTGGCGACCACAACGTGTGAGTGTAGATGAGGGTCGCCTTCACGGGTGTCCCAGTGGTCGTATCGTGCTGCGATGAGTCCTCGGGTTTTGACTTGATTTTTTCCTCCTGAGCCTTCGCGAGTGTAGAGGGCTGTGGCTTCGAGGCGTGCGAGGGTGCGGTTGATGGCATCGTGGTGGGCTTTTTCTACGATTTCGCGCACTCCGTTATCCCCCAGTCCCCACAGTAGGGAGATGTCTTTGGCGGGTGAGAACGTGAAGTCAAAGCCATGTACGGAACCGTTGGGCTTCGCGTTTGCTTGAAAGTATTTATGCAGGATTCGTTTGGCCACAGCTGGTGCTTCAGCGCGGTATTCTTCAACTTGAGCTATGAATTCTTCATCTATTGTTTTTGGTATAACCGTTTTGAAAGCGCTGCCGAGTTGTTCACCCGTGTCGGGGTGTTTTCCAAAACCAATCAGGTTTTCCAGCTGACTGGTACTGACCATATCGCCTGAGTTTATCCCGGCAAAGGCGTTTATACCGCTTCCGAGCCACACGCCGGGTGGGGTACCATTATTAGTGTAATAACGAGTGGAACCGCTGATACTATTGGGCTGTATCGGGTTTTCATCCGCTATGGAATCAGTCAAGTATTTGATGATTCCTTTGGAGCCTCGTCCATAGTCTTTAAGTTCGGTTACTGCCATCATTTTATCTCCACCCATCCCTCGAATAGTTGCAGTGTGCCGCACGGCCACTGATGCCCACATTCTGTACAAATGATTATGTCGTCCCCACTGGGGGTGTGGAGTTGTCGCAAAAGGTCGTATAATACAGTTAGTTCTTCGGTGAGGATGCGTCTTTGGCGGCGTTGTTCGTTATGATATTTGTTCTTACAGGAGGTGGAACAATACATCCTCCACGATGGAATGGGTTTTTTACAAACCCTGCAACGGGTGATAGTTTCACTATCGTAAACTGTCTGTTTGTATTCTCTCCGACATTTTTTACAACAAAAGTTTCCGTCCCCTAATTTAGGATTGAAAACTTTATAGCAGTTCTTACATTTTCTGCCTTTGTTGAGCCGCTCGAATCTGGCACGCTTACACGATTCTGAGCAAGTGCGTTTCCCTAACGTTTTACAGACGTACAATTTCCCACACTCGGGACATTGCTTTTCAATCATGAGTATTCCTTTCAATCGGTGAATGCCGACCTTCACTCTTTAATGCGCAGCATCCCGCAGCGGCGGGTTGGGTGATTGTGACCTTCCCGCCTGACCCCTTTGACCTACATCGACTGACCCCCGTTTTGACCCTGACCCTCTGGTTCATGACCCACCAGTGACCCACCTGAATCAGGTCACTGACCCTGAGCTGCTGACCCGGATTTGGGTCAAGTGACCCC
>NZ_CFKZQR010000014.1:0-41912 GCF_985070215.1 Mobiluncus sp.
TTCGTCCCCAAAAAATGAAAGGAAAAAAGACCGGAGTATCGGCAGCGTAACCCACCCCCGTTTGGAGTTCTTCGTAAGTGGGGGGGCCCAGCGACAACCTTTAAAACCAACCCCCCGTATTGCAGGCCCCCGCCGTTGCAGCCCCGGAAATCCAACTCTTGGGTCCGATGTAGCACCAAGTAGACATATCCGGGTGGAACTGCGGCTGCGGGGACGTGACCCGCAAAGCACCGGACGTGCCCACCGACAGTGTCATTTGCCCTTCGCGCAAGGCTCCCGAGCCGAGCTGATTGAGCGACCCATCGGACATGGCGGGAACCACGGGGATTCCAGCTGGCAACCCCAAACTGGCTGCAGCCTGGGCGGAAAGCGGCGCCTGATAGCTATTATCGACAATTTCCGGAAGCTGAGAAGGTTCGAGATTAATCACCTCTAACAGCTTGGGGTCGTATTCGCCGGTGGTGATATTCACCAATCCGGAACCGGACGCCATACAGCGAGAAACTTTGATGTTCCCGGTCAAGCGATAAAAGTTGTAAGTTGCCTGCCCCATGGCGATGTAGGAAGAAATGTTGTATCCCTCTTCTTTGAGGAAGGCAAGTTTAAAGAATGGATAGATAGCGTTGGGATAACCGCCCGTGAGGTTATAGTATTCCCTGGTCAGTTGGGGTTTGCTGCGGAAAGCCTCAGCTTGGTCGGAAGCCTTGGTATTGGACCACTGCATGATGGGGGTCACCGGGTCCATGTTCGGGTTGAACAATCCGATGGAATGCCACACCCCGGAAAGCACGATGATGTCGATGTTTTTTCGACCTCGCAACAGTGTCTTGGCCGCCGCCAAGCTCGCTTCGTAAACCACCATGGGATCATGCTGGGTCAAATCATTACCCATGGGCGGATAGAAAGCATTTTCAACCGTAAAATCGTTCTTGACCGTGTCATAGATCATCGCTTTGGCTGAACTGGTTGATGATTCGATAACTAAAACATTCATCGCGCACTCCTAAAGGTCACGGCTGATTTCAGTATATCTGCAGCGACTTGCGCGGTGTTCAGATTCAGACTTCTGGGTCAGAAGCCAGATTCGTTACCGGTTCGCCCGCTAGGGCGCGCAACAGATTGTCTACCGCGCCCTTTGCCATGCGGATGCGGCTTTGGACAGTTTGGGCACCGCTGTGCGGGGTGGCGATGACATTGGGGAAACGGAAAAGTTCGTGGTCGGGCGCGGGCGGTTCTTGCTCGTAAGCGTCCAAAGCGAGACCGGCGAGCTGACCGGCGTCCAGGGCCGCGGCGGCGGCGGACTCATCGATAATCCCCCCTCGTGAAGTGTTAATCAAAAACGTGCCGGGAGACATGAGACGGAACATCGAGGCATCAAATAAATGTTCGGTCTGCGGCGTGAGCGGCAGATGCAAAGAGATGAAATTGCTCTCTCGCACCAGGTCGGGCAGGTCTACGCCCTGAACCGTCGGGTCGGTATCGGGGTTGAAAAACGGGTCGTAAACCAGCACTTTCATTTCCAGACCCGTGACCAGCTGCCGCAAAGCCCGCCCGATTGAGCCGTATCCCACAATCCCCAAAGTGGCTTGCGACAACTCGGTGCCCACCACGCGCAACCATTGTCCCTGCCGAGTCGTTTCATTCAACCAGGCGATGTGGCGCGCCAGGGCAAACATACTGGTCAAGGCCATTTCAGCGACGGCGATGGAATTCGCTCCCGGAGTGTTGGTCACCACGACTCCATTGCGGCGAGCAGTCTGCAAATCGACCCGATCCACCCCCACGCCGTAACGCGAAATGACCCGCAGGCCAGGGAGCTGATCCAAAACCGCAGCTGAAAAATCGTCCAAACCCGCCAAAATCCCTAAGCAATCGCGAGCGGCTGCGACTAACGAATCGGCGTCTAAGGGCTTGCCTGACTGGTTATAGGCGATTTCATAGCCGCTGTCTTGCAAGAGATCGCGGGCAAACTCCAGCTCCGCAGAGGTAAAAGAGGTCGGCGTAACTAATATTTTTTGCGAATCTGTATTCATGGTGTTCTCCGTGGCGAGTCAATAGCCCAGTCCCGGGCGGCGTCCAAAACCATCCTAGTTCCATATCGTTCATCGTGGCTGGCCCGCGCAACTCCTCTGGGTGAATTGCATAAAAATCTCATTGTCTGCATCTGCACAGCTATTCCAACCAAAAGCGCGGCGCGTTCCAGTAGACTTTGGGTACACATCGACCGCTAAGCGCTGGCCAACTGGGTTCTTGATGAGGACTTTTGGGGTGTTTCGGCGGCCAACAATACAAGTGAGAGTTTGCTCTATGTTCAAAGGAGAGTTTAGATGCAACCATTTGAGATAGAGGGATGGACCCAGACTATGGGGACATTACCGCTGCTCGGCATTGCTTTAGCTGCAATTGCTGCGATTTTGGTCCTGGTTATTGTATTCAGGCTCCATGCTTTTCTGACCTTGGTTTTGGTCAGCTTCCTCACGGCCTTAGCCACTGGTTTGCCCATTGAATCAATCGTGGGGGCGATGAAAGATGGCTTTGGAGGCACCCTCGCCTCGGTCGCGCTGCTCGTTGGCTTAGGTGCCATGCTCGGCAAGATGGTCGAGCAATCCGGGGGCGCGAAGGTTCTGGCAGATGCCATGATTAATCTCTTCGGTGAGAAGCGTGCCCCCCTAGCTTTGGGTGTGGCATCCCTGATTCTGGGCTTCCCCATCTTCTTTGATGCGGGCTTGATTGTGATGCTGCCGATCGTTTTCGCAGTGGCGAAGCGTCTAAAGGGTTCCATCGTTCTCTACGCGATTCCTACTGCGGCCGCTTTCTCGGTCATGCACGTTTTCCTCCCGCCCCACCCCGGCCCTGTTGCCGCAGCCGACTACTTCCACGCCAATGTGGGTTTGGTGATGCTACAAGGTTTCATCATTGCTATTCCGACCTTCATTCTCTCCGGTTATTTGTGGGCTAAATTCATTGCTCCCCGCGTCAAGGTGGAGGCTTCCCACGTGTTCGGTAACGTGTCGGATGATGAACTTCCCGATAATCCCCCTTCAGTCGGCACAATCATCGCGTTGCTGCTGCTGCCCGTACTGTTGATTTTCATGAACACCGGGTTCTCGACCCTGTCCAAGGTCGGAGTTATCAGCGGCGATGCCGGCTGGGTGAAATTACTCATCACGTTGGGTGAAACTCCCATAGCGCTGCTGATTGCGACTCTGGTTTCGATTGCGGTGCTTGGTGGCAAGATTTCTAAGGACAAAACTGTTTTGGAAAAGGTGGTTGATTCCGCTCTGGGACCAATCTGTTCCGTGGTGCTCATCACCGGCGCCGGCGGTATGTTCGGCGGGGTTTTGCGTGCTTCGGGAATCGGTGACGCGTTGGCTAAATCGATGGAAGATTTGGGCATTCCACTCCTGCTGGCTGCCTACCTGATTGCGGTGGCGCTGCGTCTCGCACAAGGATCGGCCACAGTAGCGCTGGTCACGGCCGCTTCGCTGTTGGCCCCGGCGGTCGAACAGGCGGTGGCTGCCGGTCAGCTTTCGCCGTGGGGTGTAGTCTGTATCACTATGGCTGCCTCCGCAGGTTCGGTGTTTGCTTCACACGTCAACGATTCTGGTTTCTGGCTGGTTGGTCGATTGACGGGTATGGACGTAAAGACCACTCTGAAGGTGTGGACCATGCAGCAGCTTCTCGAATCAGTCATCGGTTTCGCAATCGCGGCGCTGCTATTCATCTTTGCCTAGAGAGCGAAGTCCACGAGATTATGTGTAATTGGTTCGATATTTCTGGTCGAGCTGCCCTAGTAACCGGATCCAACCGGGGACTGGGGCTGGCTCTGGCCACTGGTTTAGCAAAAGCTGGGGCGCGCGTCACTCTGCAAGGCCGGGATGCCGAGAAAGTATCCCAAGCAGCCCAGCAGTTATCTGAGTCACTGGGGGTCCCAGTCGAACACCTGGTTTTTGATGTCACCGATGCCCAGGAGGCCGGGCGTGCCCTCAATGACTTTATGGATAGCCAAGGCACGCCGGACATCCTGGTCAACAACGCAGGTATCCAGCGTCGTCACCCCATCACCGAGTTCCCTACCGAAGAGTGGGACGCGGTCATCAGCACGAATCTCTCTTCCGTGTTCTACGTGACGAAACCGGTCGCGCAGCGCATGGTCGAACGCGGCAGCGGCAAAGTCGTCATGGTCGGTTCCGTGCAGTCTCGGCTAGCGCGGCAAACCATTGCCCCGTACTGCGCCTCTAAAGGCGGCGTAGCCATGTTTGCCCAAGGCCTCGCGGCGGATCTATCGCGCTACAACATCCAAGTCAACACGTTGTCTCCCGGATACTTTGCTACCGAGATGAACACGGATTTGTGGCAAGACCCGGAATTCGATGCTTGGCTGAAAGCCCGTACTCCGGCGGGACGATGGGGAAAGTTTGACGAGCTGATGGGGACACTCATCTATCTGTCCTCGGAAGCGTCGAATTTTGTCACCGGACAAAATATTTTAGTCGACGGAGGAATGACCAGCGTGGTCTAAGCCAGTCGGTCGAAAACTGTAGGGAGGAATGAATGACTGACATGAAACAGGTGCGTATCAACGCCAAGGAAGAAATGGAATCTAGCCGCGCGCCTCGCCCCGAGCCCGGTAAGGGCCAGGTACTGGTGAGAGTGGCTTGGGCCGGAATCTGCGGTTCGGATTTACACTACTTCTTTGACGGACAGGTTGGCGCCTTCAAACTGCGCGAACCGCTGGTACCGGGTCATGAAATAGTCGGTATCGTAGCCGAAGATCCGTCTGGGACCTACGCACCGGGAACGCCGGTAACCCCTCATCCGGCTACTTTCGGTCAGCCTCAGCCCGCCTACAGTGATTCACCGCATTTGTGGCCGGGTGGAGCCTATCTCGGATCGGCCTCCACCTGGCCCCACACCCAGGGGGGTATGAGCGAATATATCCTCTTGCGGCTTGATCAAATCAATGCTTTGCCACCGGATTTGCCGCTGAAACGGGGGGTACTGACCGAACCTCTGTGTGTCGGATTACACGCTCTGCATCGTCTCCAGGCAGCTACAGGATGGCAGAATTTGACGGGTCGGAACGTTGCGGTAATCGGGGCGGGTCCGATTGGGCTGTTGGCAGCTGGCGCGGCTCAGAGCCTGGGAGCCGAAGTCAGCTGTATTGATGTGCAGGATGCACCTCTGCAGAGAGCTCAAGCCCTGGGAATTGACCACGTGTATAACTCGACAAAGACCGAGCTGGAGGCTTCTGCATTTGACGCGGTTTTGGAATGTGCGGGCGTGTTTCCCGCCATTTCCCAAGCCTTCCAGATTTGTCGTCCTCGCGGCACGGTGGTTCAGGTGGGGATGGTTCCCGCGGTTGATGGGCCGGTCAATTTAGCGCCCTTGATTTCCAAAGAAATCACCTATTTGGGAACGTTCCGGTTCCTGGACGAAATCGACCAGGCATTAGAGATTTTGGCTAACGCCCCACAGTTGGAATCCGTCATTACGCACGAGTTCAACGCCGACGAAGCCGAAAAAGCCTTCCACACAGCCAAAGACAGTGCTGCGTCCGGCAAGGTAATAGTTAACCTGTGGTTTGAGGAGTGAAAACTAATGACAGAGAAAGCAGATGTTGCAGTAATCGGTACGGGGGTAATGGGACGTTCTTTGGCGCGCAACTTTGCACGTCATGGACACACCGTGGCCCTGTTTGATGTTGCTCCCGGACGGGCTGCTCAGGTAGCGCAAGAGCATAGTGCGGAAGGAAACTTTATCCCCACCCAGGACCCGGTGAAGCTGGCAGAGTCGATGTCAACCCCCCGGGTAGCAATTTTGCTGGTGCCTGCGGGTGAACCGACTGACAAGGCTATCGATATGCTCGGGGAAGTTTTCTCCGCCGGGGACATCATCGTAGATATGGGCAACTCTTTCTACCTTGATACGGAACGCCGGGAGAAGCTGGTTACGCAGCGCGGCCTGCACTTTGTCGGCTGTGGTATCTCAGGAGGGGAATCCGGGGCTCTCAACGGACCCGCCATCATGCCTGGTGGTGCCCAAAAGGCTTACGACAGGCTGGGGCCCCTGCTGGAATCCATTTCGGCCCATTATCAAGGTGAACCATGCTGTACCTGGGTAGGCCCGGGCGGGGCGGGACACTACGTGAAAATGGTGCATAACGGGATTGAGTATGCCGATATGGAGCTGCTCAGTGAGGCTTACCAGCTGTTACGTTACCGAAACGGAATGAGTCCCAAGGAAATCAGCGAGGTGTTTTCTCGCTGGAATGAGGGACCGCTGCATTCCTATTTGTTGGAAATATCCGCTGATATTTTGCAGCATACCGATGAAAAAACGCAGCAGCCTTTCATCGACATTATTTGTGACCAGGCCGGTCAAAAGGGTACGGGTTCGTGGACTGTGCAAAACGCGTTGACCCTTGGGGCCGGCTCCACCATCATTGCGGCGGCTACTTTCGCTAGGGCAGTGTCCTCGCAAAGTGTTCACCGAACCTTGGCTCGTGAGGTCTTAGGGGAAGGGGTTCCTGACACTGTTTCCGGCGGACCAGATTTGCTGGATAACCTAGAAAAAGCCGTCTATGGGGCAAAAATTGTGGCGTATTCTCAAGGGTTGTCGCAGATTCGAGCCGCCTGTAAGGAATACGGTTGGACAGTTGACCTAGCCAAGCTGGCGGCCATTTGGCGTGCCGGCTGCATCATCCAAGCCCGGCTCCTGCAAGACATCATGGAAACTTATAAGGATGGCGACTTTGACACCCCGCTGTTGCTGAAACCAGCCATCAGCGCGGTCATTAAAGACGCCCTGCCCGCGTTGCGCGCGGTGGTCAGCGACACCATCAAAGCCGGGATAGCCCTGCCTGCTCTCAACGCTGGCTTGGCATATCTGGATTCCTTGCGTTGCCCAGCTCTGCCAACAGCTCTGGTACAGGCCCAAAGGGACTTCTTCGGGGCACATACCTATCGCCGGCGGGACAGTGAGGGCAGTTTCCATACCCGATGGGAGAACCCACAACGTCCGGAAATATCGCTTTCCTAGCAGTAACTATAAATTAACGTGGTTCACCTAATAGGGGAGCGCCACGTTCAGCACGGTGTGGTTTTCAGCGAGTTGCCGCAATCTTCAGAGCATTGGCAGCGCGGGCGGTAATTTCGCCGAAATCACCCTGGGCGATTAACTGTCGGGTGGCAATCCAAGAACCACCACAGGCAGGAACCTGTGGGTGAGCCAGATACTGTGCCAGATTTTCCTTTGAGATACCGCCGGTCGGGACAAACTGTATCTGCGGGAAAGGACCGGAAAGCGCGGAAATCACGGGTAGCCCGCCCGAGGCTTGTGCGGGAAAGAACTTTACGTATTTCAAGCCCGAGTTGACGGCTTTCATCAGCCAAGAAGCATCGGTAGCGCCGGGCAAAACAGGCACTTGGTTAGCTTGACAGTAATCCACTAGGTCCTGATCGTAACCGGGCATGACCAGGTACTTTGCTCCCGAATCTATGGCGATTCGAGCCTGTTCCAGATTCGTAACGGTGCCCGCCCCCACCAAAATATCGCTGTACTGGGACATTTGCGCGATAGCCGCCGCTGCCGCATCGGTGCGGAAGGTAACTTCAGCTGTGCTGATGCCTCCAGCAAGCAGAGCATCAGCCAATGCCACGGCATCTTTTGCGTCGTCCAGAACTACTACCGGGATGAGGGGATTTTTCTTGATAACCGCATCCATATCCATCTTGATTCCTCCTGAGTGTCGTGAGTACTTGGCAGCAGGTAGTCTGCCTGACAATCGTGTCGGGCAGGCCTCTGACCAACGTTGCAGTATGGAACAGAGCCTCCGTGTCCATTTTATGACTTCTGACGCGGAATATGACGTTGAGTAAACGCGATTGAACCGGGCGAGGCCGGTGTGCGTTCGGGTGCGATCATAAGCCGCGGTATGCTATCATGTAAGGTGCGGCTCCTGACTGCTCGCATGATCTGGCGTTTGCTTGGTCTTTATGCGCTTTAAGAGTGTTATTGGATAGTGAGCTATTAGAGCTATTTTGATACTGTCTGGCCCTTTTGTTGGTAGAACTTTGATAATTTAGACCAACAACGTTTTACAACTATTATGCTACTGTATACATTGACTTCTTGAAGTATATAGAGTTTAGCAAGTATCCTATTGGAATTGAAGTGACTACATGTTCTTAAGGCTAATATCATTGGAAATGAGACCGATGTATATGTTATAGTCTTGTTTATCTGAATTTTGCTCAAAATTCTGAGATTAGACATAGATAGGTAGACTTTATAGAGTTTTCTATTTATATCGTCATATGCATTAGTTTTCTGCTTTTTTCTTTATCAAAGAGACTACATTCGATTAGTCAATGTTTGCTATGTTTTAATTAAAATGACATATATAAATATAGGCAGAGTATCTTAGACAGTAAGCCAGTTATCAAGCCATATTTTCCACAGATACAGTATTTACGCTTTGATGAGATTGCTAGATAGATTCTACTATTAGACAGCTATGTCACATAGTGTCTAGTAAATATTGCATATGCCTATATGGAATAGCTATTTATGCCAAAGCGACGCACATATAATGTAAATAAGATTATACAGGCATGGTTTATGTACTCTAGTTGTTGTAGCCTTAGTTAGCGTGTCGTAGCTATAAATAAATCGATTTGATGCCTACAGATAGTTATACCATCATTTAGCTAACTAAAACGGCTTCGAACTGCATAGATGTATTTCATGTGAGCGCGTGGGTGTTGTTTTGTGGTGTTTCGCCTGAAACGACCAATTGTGGTCGTTTCTTAACGGCTTCACCGTTTTCGCGGCGACTTATGCGAGCTTCGCTCGCTGCCGCCCGCGCCGGTGAACCGGGGGTTCGAATCCCTCGCGGAGGGCGAGGGACACTAACTTAGGGTAGAGAGTGCAAAGAAAAAATCCCCCGTGCAACATTTCAAACCATTGAGAACGGGTAAAACCGCAGGTTAAGTAAAGTATAATGTTGCATGTGGCGGTTTACAAGCATTGTTATGAGGAGCCTGCCGGTTTCGCCCGTATCAACCACCACTCACTGACGTTGGCGAGGACGGGGGACTATTTGAGTTCCGGTTCAAGTAACCCGCGCACACCAGAACGGAAACCAGCTCTAGTTCTTTCGTTATTGCCTGAAGTACAATGATGGGAGAGGGGGTACGATGATGACTTCACAAGTCGCAGTGACACAACTTACCCCGCTGGTGAGATAAGAGAGATATAATCACAGGTTATGCATGTGTATATTGACGATTCTGGCGATGGAGGGATGAAGTTTGGGAAAGGATCGACTCGATTTCTAGTTATGGCAGCCTGCGTATTCGATGATACACGGCAGATAGAACTCCTCGACCAGAAAGTTAGCGATTTATCACAACAGTTGCATCGAAAGACCGAGTTTAAATTTCATAAAACCAAAAAAACACACAAGAGAATGTTTTTTGAGGCAATCGAGCCAGTGAATTTTGCTGTTCGAGTACTGGTGATAGACAAAACTGTTCTCTATTCTGAGACGCTTCGCAAATCTCCGAGTAAACTGAAATCCTTCGCTATTTCGCTGCTGTTAACCCACACGTTCGACACGGTAAAAAACGCAAAAATCCTCATCGATGGACAAGACACAAAAAGCTTTGGCATCACTGACGCATCATACATCATGAAAAAAGCTAACGGTTCAGGTAAGACAGTGGTACGGAAGGTTGAGTTCGTGGACTCTAGGAACAGTGTTGGGATTCAGTTAGCAGACATGATTGCCGGAGCCATCAGACAGTACGCCGAATCAGGCGAGAAGAGTACTGAGCTTTACGATACATTCAAAACGCGCACATTCCAGCCTGAAGGCTCCTACTGGGTATTCAAATGAAGGACGACCTCACGCCCTATCTAGGAGATTACCTAGCACGCCAACCATACGGCGACTATTCGAGACGTGAGGTCTCTGCACTTCAATTATCGCCCATTAACCCCTGCTATGTCAAGACACAATATCTTGATTTTTTAGCCCTTTTCAGGCAAAAAACGTCCGGGTCTCACACTTAAACCACCACCTGAAGCTCAAGGAAAACTTGGCAACGAAAAAGCCTGACTGACCCACCCAACAGCAACGGCAGCATCTACGCCATACGAGGAAGCGCCACCTCTGCGGGAAACTCATCCCCGTCCCGGTCAGAAAACAACGGTATAGGCGCACACTTTTCACCCACCGACACACCCGTACCCCCAGGCAGCAAAGACTCAACAGCCCTCACATCATCCTCAGAAAGACCCTCAGGAGCTTCCCGATACACCAGCCACTCCGCCGCCGCGATTACAAAGGATGGGTGGGTATTCAAAGCCTCGCATAGGCGAAAAAGCTCATCTACATCAATTGCACGGAACTCAGCCCGCAAAATAATTCCCACACGATTCAGAGACAAACTCGACTTCTCGCTCAATGCACGGTAGGACAAACCACTCTGTTTGTACAGAGAATTCAAAACCTGAGCCACGCCTCGCCCAAATTTATCAACAGTCTTTTTTCGTGCAGTCACAAGGCTAATCGTAACCCGTGGGGTACAAAAAATGAAGAAAACTTGACAACGTACCGCACACGGTACATATAATCAACTTATGGAAATGAACCGTACACGGTACACGCCTGGTTTGGGCGCATTGGTGCTAAGTCGAGAGATAAAAGCCGAGATGGTGCGACGGGGCATCACAACGACAGCACTAGCTGAACGCCTCGGAGCACGAAGAGCAACACTCACGAACAAGCTCAACGGACACACCCCAATGAGCACAGCTGAATTCCTAACAATCAGCAACGAGTTAGGAATTCATGCCTCAGCTCTCATGACCCGCGCCGAACAATCAATCCCATTCATGGAGACCCACCGCACCCAAATCATTCAAAACGAAGCATAAAGAGGAGTCGCTCTATGCGTACACGTAGGACACGCTTATCCCCCTTTGCCCAACAGTGCTCTTGCACACACCCTGTCCTCGAAACGGTACGGGAAACACCGACTGGTAATGCTGGACATGGTTCGAGACTGGATGCTACGCTTGGTCATGGTGCTCAACACACCAGTACAAGCGGTTTGTCGCTTCCCCGTGAGAGCGACTTTTTTGTATCGGCTTACGGTTGTAGGCCGGGTAGCGCGTTTGCTATACAAGACCCGTCTCGGCGGGGAAAGCGGCGGGCCTGTCTTGTACCAGGTGTTGAAGTACCCGGCTCTATTACGTCCTCAACAGGCGTAGCGGGGCTGCCTCAACGAACTGTACAAGCTGAATCGAGTCCTGCCGTGAGTGGTGTTTTTCCTGTTTGCCTCCCTGATGGTTCTGGTTTGGGGGTGGCGTGATGAGGGCGCGTCCGAAGTATGTGACTGTGCAGCATGTCGCCGCCCAGTTCGCGGTGTCCCCGAAAACGGTTTATCGCTGGATTGAGAGAGGGGTTTTGCCTGCCGAAAAGGTGGGTACGCCTCGTCCGGGTGTGCGTCATGATGGCCGTCCGGTGCGTATCGCGGCGGAAGCCGTGGATGGTTTGTTGTGTAGAAAGGGGGTGAAGCATGGGTGAGCAGGCTCCGTTGGTGGTGAGTGCGGATACCCAGTTATTGACGGTGAAGCAGGCGGCACAGTTTCTTGGTGTCGCCCAGCAGACCGTGAGTCAATACATTTGGGATGGCAAGCTCGCTGCGGTACGTGTCGGGCCGCGTCTGGTGAGGATTACCCCGCAGGCGTTGGCTGATTTTATGCAGGCTGTCGAGTAGGTGTTTGTGATGGCCTGGCTAGATGATGAGGACTTGCGGGGTTTCGAGGTCCACGTGTGTAGCAGCCAGGAGCTGGTGGACTGGCTGTGGCGGGTGTGGGTGGGTGAACTCACGCCCGGTCAGGAACGTGTGGTGTGGGACGCGATTGTTTTAGAGGCGCATAAGCGGGGTCGGCGTTCAGCGGCGAGTATCGCGGCACGTTATCGGGTGGGTTATGAACAGGCTCATGCCATGTTGATAGCGTCGTGTTTTATCTATTTGAAGGGCAGTCTGGAGTCGTTTTTGTCCTCGACTCATCCGGGTTGGCCGTTGGTGTTCGCGAATGGCTTGTGGCAGGTTCATCACGATTTGGTGGGCAGCGTGAATCATCGCGCTGTCCCCTTAACTTATGTGGGGTTTGATGGTGAGAGCGAGGAAGCGGCACGGATTATTCCGGGCAGTTCCACTGTGGAGATGAGTGATATTCCCGGGTTCATGGACGGGGCTACGAGTGAACGGATTATCGAGACTCTGGTTCAGGCGGGGGTGCCGGTAGGGGGTGCTATGGACTCGATGGAGATTGTGTGGCGCACGCTGATAGAGCTGAAAACCCAACCTAACGATCGGGACCGGGGCGCGTCAGAAGTTTGGTGGGACAAGGCCTCGGGCAAGTTCAGGAATTTGTTGCGGGCGCGAGCCAGGTCTTTGACGGATGTGGCAGACCTGATTTGGGAGTTGATTACCGGACCGGTAGAGCATCGGGAGTACGGGCTGCTCGCGCGTTTGTCCACTGTGGACAGTGTGGAGGGGCTTCCCGAGGAGTCCCGCCTGTGGGTACAGACCCAGTTGTTGAAAATCAAAAACCTCATGGCCAGGGGTGCTCAGCCTACCTTGTTTGACCTGATTCCTGACGGTGGTGTGAGAGGGGATACGGGCGGTGACGGATGCGGCGCATTAAAGGGTGAGGAGCCTGAAACTGCGGCTCCAAAATGTGAGGAGGCACACGTTGAGACAAGAAAATCCCTTTGCTGAGCTAGAACTTGGCGACTCAGTTGCCGACACGGTGGGAACCCTGCTGGAACAGGGGATGAACCCGGTGCCGGTGTATCGGCCTGGGGAGCCGGGAGCGAAACGGCCTAGGCAGGCGTGGAAACAGTTACAAACCATACGCCTATCCCCGATTAGCGCCCAAAAATTGTTCCGGCTAGATCCCGTCACGGGCCGTGCACCGGGCGTGGCAGTGATTTGTGGTGCGGTCAGTGGCGGGCTGGAAATGGTTGAACTGGAAGGCCGGTCGGCTCAAATGATGACCCAGGTACGTCAAGCCGCACAGACGAAAGACTGCGGGAGCTTGATGGACAGGTTAGAGCATGGTTGGGTAGAACGGTCATATTCCGGCGGGATACATTTCTTCCTGCAATCAACTACCGGGATAGTCCTGGGCAACACCCGCCTGGCTTGTACCCGAGACAATCTGGTTTTAGCAGAAACCCGCGGGGAGGGCGGTTACACGGTTATCGCCCCGACCAGGGGGATAGACCCAGGGGACAGTGGCTGGAGCCTGCTGAGAGGCGGTCCCGCGTCCTGTCCCAAGTTCACTCCCGCCGAGATTAGCGCCTTGCATGAATGCTTTACCGTTTTGGACCAGCGTGAGCGGGTGTCTGAACCTACCCGGCGGGTAGTGAAACGGATGGAAGCCCGGCCAGACGGACAGGAACGCCCGGGAGACGTGTTTAACCGCAGCGTGGACTGGGCGGACGTTTTAGAACCTCACGGCTGGCGGTGTGTCGGACAAGACGGTGGCGGGCAACGTTTCTGGTGTCGGCCAGGTAAACAGTTCGGGGTTTCCGCCTCGACCGGGTACGGTCAAGGCGACTACCTGTACGTGTTTTCTACCTCAACCATGTTCGAGCCGGAAAAAGCGTATTCCAAGTTTTCTGCATACACCCTGCTCAATCACGGCGGAAACTATCAAGCCGCCGCACGGGCGATACGCCAATCTTTTCCCTATGGTGACCCACCAGCCGGTGAGCCACACATACCCCAACCAATAGAAGAACCCGAAATGGAAGGAATCGGACTATGAACAGCAAGAGTGAACCGATTGCCCACGCCGCAGCGGAAGCAGATATGCCTACACCGGCCGTGGAGGCTGAGCCTTACGGGATGGAGTTGTGATGGCTGGAAGTATAGGGATGGAAACCCCGGTACCCATCATCGTGGCCAGTATGGCTCGTGGGGGCTGGGGAGAACTCTCAGGCAGGCAATGGCAAGGAGTACGTTCCGTGCTCCAAGCCGTTTCTGCTCGGGCACGCGGTAAGGAAATCCTGAAATCGACTGTGTGGCAAATAGCCCAATCAGCCGGTCTGAGCGAACGCTGGACCGCGAAATGTTTACAAGTACTGGAAGGAATCGGAGCAATCAGGTGGCAACGCGGCACGATAGTGGGCGGGAAACCCGAGCCGAGCATTTTCACCATCATGAAATACACTCTGCTCGACCTGTGCCACCAAGCCTGGAACCATAACAGTGAAGCCTGGGGCCGCCACCGCGCCCAAACGTATGCCCGCCTCCGGGCTTTAAAACAAAAACTGTGGCAAAAGCGCAGTTCAGACCGTTCGGAACTCAGTGCAGACTTTAACCCCTTTAAGGGGACTGTTACAGAGTTAAGAAATAGAGAGGGGGCCACAAACTTTACGCCCACACCATCCACAGCGGATGCACCAGACTCACCTGCTGACTCACCCGCCACCCCCCAACCTCTCATGGACAGCCTGGAAATCGACGCTGACCAGCCCATATGCTACACGTGTAAGCGTCGTCATCGGCCTTTGAAAGGTCGGGAACAGTTGGAGCATTTCAAAACGTTCGCGCCCGAGTCCTACCAGTTCACGTTAGAGCTTGCCCGTAAACGGTGCGGAGACCCCAACTTCGAGTACTAAACCGGCGCTGACGGTTGTTGCGCATTAAAGGGTGAGAGAACATTTCCTACCTGTGCGGGCGGGAATGCGTGGAACTTTTTGAGTAGTTAGGATCATCATGGATAACCAGTATGCTTCCGGCGCGCTCGATGCGGGCGCTGTCGTGTTCGTGAAAAGAGATGGCCAGTTCCTGGTTCAAGGAACCACCCTGACCGAGGGTGCGCAAGTCACCGCGTTTACCGCGAAGAGGGTTGAGAAACAAGTCATCGTTGGTGAAATCATTTCCGATACTGACGGTATCAAAACCGCGACCTTCACCTGGGCAAACCCCCGACCCGACCAGTTCGACTACACGGGAGGAAAAGCCCGTATCATCCACGACAAAACCACCGGCGACTACCTGTTACGTGGTATCGGGCTAATCCCTGACCAGCCCCACCAAGTCACCCTCAGGGTAGGGACACAACGGGAAGTCATCGTAGGAACTATCCTCGACACTGACGATGACGGGGTGCAAACCGCGACCTTCCATTGGCCAGACCCACCCGTGTTAGACAAACCCGGCTTCACTCGCCTGGAAAACGGCACCTGGGCCGTGAAAGGAACCGGACTGACCCCCGGTGAAACCATCACCGTCACCACGAAAGCCGGAAAACGACAACACGTCACCATCGGCGAGATACTCACCGACTATGACGGTATCCAGACAGCCACCATCGCCGATCCCGAAAACGACCAGCAATGAACACGCCCGGCAGCCTGCCCGTTCGCGGAGTGGCGTGTGTTCATCGCAAACTGCGTTTAATCCGGGCGCATAATAGATTCATGG
This sequence comes from Mobiluncus sp., assembly GCF_985070215.1. Lineage (NCBI taxonomy): Bacteria > Bacillati > Actinomycetota > Actinomycetes > Actinomycetales > Actinomycetaceae > Mobiluncus > Mobiluncus sp. The sequence continues at coordinate 15,519 of NZ_CFKZQR010000014.1, forward strand.
TTCGACGGCGAAGCATTGAGGAAGAACTGTCGTTCACCTATCACGGCATGGCAGTGAACGACGGAACCATGGACATGACCGATTTCGGTAACGCCCTCATCGGCTACGCTCAAGCAATACGGGCTACTGTAACGGAACTCGACCCGAACGCACACACACCAGATATTCGTATCACCCGCACGGAGAAAGGCTCCTTCACTGTTTATGCAAAAATCACCCAGGACATTTCTGTCCTAACTGACCTGTTCGGGCTACTCCAAACCGATAACGCGCAAGCTCTGGCCACCGGAGCAGAAATAGTCGCCGGAGCCGGAACTGTCGGGGCAGCACTTCTCGGAGCTGTGAAACTCGGAAAACACATAGCCGGTCGTACCATAGTCAAAAGGGACTCAAAAAGGGACAATCCCGATGTTGAACAACTCACGCTTTCAGATGGGGAAACAATCGAAGCCCGCCGACCCGTAGTGAACATCACGAACAACTACAACTTTAATGCGGGCATTCGGGCAGTAATACAGCCAACCCTTAACGACGGCGTGGACGGGGTACAACTCAAAGCAGGAGACCAAACCGAACAACTCCGGGAAGCACACCTCTCCGCTTTTCCCACGGAGGAATCCACCAACGACATAACAACCACGGAAACTACAGAAGCTATCCTCGCGGTTGAACGTATCGCCTTCGATGGCGGCCCCTGGCGTTTCACACGTCTCGATACAGACCAAGCCGTACCCTATGCTTTTCAAGCCGAAATGGTTGATGAAGAATTCAGACACAAAGTCGAGGAATCCAAAATTGCATTCCGTAACGGCGACCGTATCAAAGCGCAACTCGAAATCACTGACCGTAAACCCGGCAAAGGCCGCCACACGCGAAGCTGGAGAATCATCCAAGTCAATCAAATCATCCCCTACACGCCACCGTCCACACTACCCGGACTCTAGCCCCAAACAGATTGGGAACCCCTTAAGTAGCCTTTTCGTGTCCCAAGACAGACAGGTTCCTGAGCGATACCGCTAAAATAGTTGTTGTGAATGCCCCTGCTGGAACCATTGTTAAGCCCGCCATACTGAAGTGGGCTGAACAGTGTGGGGAAGGGTTTGCCCCGTCATAGTATTCCTACTTAAGCAGATTGAGCAGAACAAGAGTCAAGCTGTCGTATCACCGCAGCAACATAGGTGAAGTCGGGGGAGGATGAGTCCTCGGTAAACTGGCTCAAAACTGGTAGAATTGAATACGAGGGGAAGAACATACAACCGGAGGTGAGCGCAATGACGGATGTTGTGCCTTGGAGTTTCACAATCGAGTTTGACGCTGAGAAGGCCGCGCACAACGGTTACGATGTTGAAACTCTGTATGAATACGTGGATAAGAATGTGCAGCAGTTCGGCGTGACACGCTTGGCGCGTGGCACTTGGAAAGCCAACGAGGCTAGCCGGGTGGAATCTCAGTGCCGCTCGCTGTCGTTTCTTTCAAGGCAGAAGTGGGTTATGCAGAATGTTACCTCGCTTACTGCGTTTGAGAGATCTACAAAGCCGATTGACTACATAGGGATAGTGGAAGATTTATTCCCAGAGCGGATTTGTGCATAGGCGAGTTCGCTGTGGAGGAACAGGACTTAGAGTATCGCTTTGCGTTTAACTTTGATCTGGACGAGGGCAGACTGAAAGAGTTGTACCCGACCCAGACTGCCACAGGGTACAAGCGAGCGTGGTCAGACATTCGCTCATTTATGGAAGCAAACGGTTTTACACATACGCAATACTCCGGATACGAATCCATAGAGCATATTACTTATGCCAGGGCTTACGGTGTTTTGGAAAAGTTGCAAAGCAAATTTTCGTGGTTCTCAAGGTGCGCTCAGGCTGCAACAATTACTGAAATCGGGGAACGTTATGATGTCTTGGAGCATTTGAAGGCGCAGACAGTAGGTGGACTTGCTATTCCTCAACCAGTGGAGCAGCTTCCAATGCCTGAGCAGACTCTACAAAGTGACACACCCGGTGCTCCGCAGACCCGCAGCGATTATGGCGGAACTTGCTGAAAGAAAGTCAAAAAGTACACCAACCCCTTAAACAACATCTGGGACTAAACCACCAGACACACAATTTGTCCTTTAAGTCTAACCTGGCTGGCCAGAGATTTTGTCCTCACAAACGGGGTAATTTTCATAAAATGCTGTACAAACAGGTACAAACGCGTACAATTATATGTAGGTGGAACTTGGAATCCTTGGCGGTATGTAGGCCGTCAGCCGAGGCATCTGCGACACAAAGACAGTGTCCGCGCGCGTTTGAAAAATAACGCTCGTATCCAGATAACAGCAACCTTGGACTAAGGAGTATTCACCATGCAACCCGCCACCTCCCGTACCCGTTTTGGGTACCTAACTGTAGCTTTCACAGCCCTCATGGCTCTGACCATTTCCCTGATATTCCCAACCAGCGCCACCGCCAGTCCTGAAGATGACAACTGGCCACGCATCGCTGGGGCGGACAGGTATGAAACCAGCCTGCTGGTAGCGAAAACCGCTTACCCCCAAGCGAGCAAAGTCTACCTAGTCTCCGGGCAGAACTGGCCTGACGCACTATCCGCCGCGTCATTCAACGACGGGCCTATCCTGCTCGTACCCCCCAACGACCCGGGCAAAGCCCAACAAATGGTCGCCACCCTGGGAACACCCGCCGTAACCATCATCGGCGGACCCGGCGCATTACCAACAAACTATGACAACGCTTTCCCCGGCGCGAAACGCATCGCCGGGGCGGACCGGTATGAAACCAGCCTGCTGGTAGCGAAAACCGCCTACCCTAACCCCGATAAAGTCCATGCGGTACCCGGATGGAACTGGCCTGACGCACTATCCGCCGCGTCCTTCAACGACGGACCCATCCTGCTGATACCCTACGGTAAAACCCAAAACCAGATAGAAGATCAAATCCACGCCCACCTCGGTCCCGCACCTAAATACGTCACCCTCATCGGAGCACTCCAATCAGTGTGGAACAAACACCACAAATACGGATACGACGGCGAACCCCTCGGTCGTGAGGACAGGTACGGCACCTCTTTCAGCATTAGCATGTACGCCCAAGAAATCGGCGCACACTACCAGCATTTCCTCGTTTCCGGCACCAACTGGCCAGACGGACTCTCCGCCGCCTCATTCCCGAACGGTATCATCCACCTCGTCCAACCCGGACACCCCGAAAAATGGCGCAACTGGTACCAACTCGAACCCACCAACTCCACCATCATCGGCGGACCCGGCGCACTACCAACCACAACCACAACCGCACCACAACCGAAACCGCAACCCGCTATACAGGCACCGGGCAATAACCCGAGCCTCGGCGACTGCGGCGCAGGATCTGCCTACCCAAACGGACGCTACTGGAAAGAAGGCTGGCCCACCACCTACTACGACGAGCACCTGTGCTACAACGAACCGCTTTTCGCGTTACTCCATGATGTCTCAGCTATTGAGGATGAACATGCCCGGCTTTTGAACGAACACCGCATAAGCCTAGGACTCCCCCCACTACGCCGCGACCCCGAATTGGACGCTTTCGCCCGCAAAAACTGCGAACGAGTAGGAACAGCTACCGATGCAGATCACGATCTCGCGTTTATGCGTACAGAGCTTGGTCGTATAATCGGAGAAAACCTTACAGCCGATTTGAATGGCGGTTTGCATCGTCCAACTGGGGTAACAGGGATAACAGAGGTGACAAGACACGGAAACCCGGCAGTGACTACTCTCCAATCGCTGCTAGAATCGCCTCCACATCGAGCAAATATTGAACGCCCCTCCTACACCAGGTTTGGTGTGGGTGTAAGCGTTTACCCGAGTCCTTCTTCCGGGTTCCTTAACGTTCTGCTTTTTGAAGAGTTTGAATAGTCTCCTGACTCTTTATATCCAGGGTTGGTTTCCGGTCTGCTTGGGGGCAGGCCGGAAACATTTTTTACGGTTTTTTTGGCTTCCGGTTCTGATTTTTGTGATATTGGTCACATTTTGATGTTTTGTTGATGAAGTTTTTTTACTCATCTTTGGATTTCTTTGGACACAAAATCACACAGTAGCACGGATATTCGTTGCGGTTTAGAGGTTTTGGGGGTTTGGGGGTGTGGTGACGGATGTCGCGCATTAAAGGGTGAAAGGGCCTATCCGGGTTCTTTTTCTCTCATATGGAAGCGAGGTAATGAATATGCGTAAACGTGATGGTTTATGTGTATTGCCGCGTGGTGCCGGGTGGCGCAGGGTGTTTCGTAAGCCTTTAGCGTTGCTGGGTGCTTTAGCGGTTGTGGGGGCTGGGGTTGGTCTCAGTCCCGTGTTTTCGCCCCCGGAAGCGGGAGCAACGATTAACGTGAATCCGCCCGGGCCACAGATGTGGTATCAGGGTACGGCTCGTCCGCATGGCGGGGCACGTCCGGGGAACTATAACAATCGCAATCATGAGTATGCGTATTGTGCGTCTCAAGACCACCTGTTGGGGCCTGGACCGTCTGGCGCGAGCTATTCAGGGGCTTACGATATCACGTTTTCTGGCCTGTCCGGGACATGGAATGATGCGGGGCAGCGCCCGCACGGTTTTAGTGTCGCGGGGGGTATACAGCCGAAACAGATGGCGTATGTGATATCGCGTTACGGGCGTACAGCTGACACTGGTGAGGCGGCAGCGACCAAGATTGCTCTGTACATGATGGAGGGCGTATGGTCGGGCAACCATTTCTGGTATGGTCGCACGAGCGACGCAGTGAAAGCCCGCGCCCGTCAGATGGCTGAAGAAGCAGTGAAATGGGCAGGGGCTGACCTGGATATGCCCGCCCCGACTATTTCCGGGGCAAAGAACGTGGGCGAGTTAGGCAAGGTTGGTAACATTGGTATCCAACCACAGGGACACACAAATGCGTGGTGGCCAGCCCAGGACGTGGAAATCATTATCAAGATTACGTCTGGTAATGCCGTGTTTTATGACGGCTCTACCCAGGTTAAGACAACCGCGCAAGACCACGAGCAAAAGATTGACCTGCGCCGTACCAAGGCCGGGGATATCACTATCGAGGTAAGCACCGCGAAAGATAACGTGCCCCTGCCGCGCCTGTACAAGATGAACGCGAATGGTCACATCCAAGACCTGTATTGGGCACCACACATTTCCTTAAACAACAAAACAGGAAATCTTAATCCCAATAAACCAGTTACTCCGCCTGAGGAGCAGACTGTGGGTTTTCGGACTACGGCTTCGGCTCAGGTCGTGACTACGGGTACGGGCCTGTCGGATAGTGTGGAGGCGTTCCTGCCTAATGGTGGAGCGTGGCCGTATTATGAGACGGTTGAGGCTGACCCGGCGCATCCGGGACAGACGGTAACGGTGCGGCATCCTTTCCCGGTACGGGTACAGGTGTCGTTGTTTGGTCCGTTTACTACCCAGCTGACACCGGGTGGTCCGGAGCGTCCTGCCCAGTATTTGCGTAAACAGTTTGATTTGGTGTTTACCGGTCCGGGGCGGAAACCGACCGGGGTTTATACCCCGAAAACGGCAGGGTTTTACACGTGGACTGTGGACGCGACACTAAAGATGCAAGACCCGGTTAAGCTCGCGGCATCGAATTTAAAGAATTTGGATGTGCATTCCCCGTTGGGTGAAACTGTCGAGACTACGGTAGTGAAGATGCATCCGGTAGCGAAGTCTTCGGTACAGCATTCGTTGGGTTCGTTGCGTGACCCGGATATTACCGGGATTGATTGGCCGGTGACGCATGGGGTGGTTACCCAACCGTCCTATTCTTGCCCGGAACCGACCCCCGGCGCTGACGAGGGGCGTACCTGCCCGCCTTATCCGTATTTCAAGTTTTATAAGAACGAGAAAGAGGATCATGAGAACCAGGGTATTGACCGGATTCATGCTTATGTCGATAACGGGGCATGGTTAAAAGACGCTACGGGTGCTTATCAGCCGGTAAAGTACACAGGCCGCTTGTATTACTCGAACACGATGATACATGACATGGGCGAAGCGTTTAACAGCCTGGATTTGGTCGCGACCCGGACTATTATCGCTAATGGTCCGGGGGATTACACTATCCCCTTCGCGGAAAAGATACCGATGGAGCGTCTCGGGTTTTACACCTGGGTGTGGTCGGTAGAGGATGCTCAGCCTGGCCCGCACCCGGAATGGATTGAAACCGGGTGGAAGTCTACCCCGTTCGAGTACTCGGAGTCTGAGTATATTCGGTTCCCCCCGAATGTGGACTCGAAAGTGTATGAGCGTAACGTGAATCGTGGTGGACGCTCGATTGACTATGTGACGATTAGTCATATCGTTCCCGATCATGGGGCGTTCAAGGGTGTTGGTAATGTGCCCGGGAAAGCGGACACGTTCTGGATGGCGGATAACATGAAGCTCCACATGACTCTGTATGGGCCTTATGAGGAGCTTCCCGGAGCGTCTTTCCGTTATAAGCTGACGACTAACCCGGCGGATAACACCCAGCCGCGAGTGTGTACGATTACGGTCCCGATGAAGAACGGGCGTGTGGGCGAGCGCACCTTGCCGTCTGGTGAGAAAGTGTGGGGCGTGGGATGGTCTAACGAGCGTCCCGGTCAGGAAGGTCAGAAAGGCTTCCTGGACAAGGAATGCGTGACTGAGAAACCTGGCTACTACCGGTGGGTTGCCTCCTTTGAGGGCGACGACCGGGTAGCACCTTACATTTCACCCACGGACGATATTTATGAATGGATTACGGTAGACCGGGTAGAGCCGTCTATCTGGACTCAGGCCGATCATCGTGTCGAGAACGGTCAGCCTATGCGTGACACGGTACACGTGGTGGGGCAGCCCAAGGACTCGTGGAAAAAGGATTCCCGGTTCGTGTTCGACGTGTATGGTCCGTTCACGGCTGGGGAGGGACCGGTAGCGACCCCGGAGCATTTGTTTAAGCGAGTACCGGCTCGTGAACCATTCAAAGGGATAGGAGCCTACCCGTCACGGGATATAGTGCCCACCGATAATGGCTACTATTATTGGCAGGCACGCCTGATTCAGGGCGAGAAACAGTGTTTCCAGAACCTGGACGGGGAAGCTTCCTCGCCGGGTTCAGTCGCACCTGAAACCAAACCCGAGCAAAAGTTCACTATCCGGGTAGCCCATCCGCAGGCAGGACAACCCGCGAAGGGCACCCCACTGACGTTGATGGCTTCAATCTCGGGGGTTTACCCGAAGGGTTCCAAGATAGTGTCCAAAGTCATCGCTCCCGACGGTACCGAGACGGTTTTGGAGGAAGTGACGAACTTCCCGAAAGGCGCGTTCGAGATTGACGAGTTCACCCCGACCCAGGCCGGGGACTGGAAAGCGGAAGCGACCGTGCTTGACGCGACTTCTAAACCCGTTATTACCTCAACGTTTACGTTCACCGTGATTGAGGGAGCGGTTCCTGCCCCGGTAGGCACCACCCTTTTGACCGGTGGGCTGGGACTACCCAAGGATTTCAACCCTAACGTGGGCGACATGGTACGCCCATACGCGAACCTGGAAGGAGACGGGAAACCCGACGACTTGTTCGTCCGGTTCAAGGCATTCTCTGACCAAGGGGGGGCTTTGGAATCCGACTTGGTGAAAGTCAAAGATATTCCCTCGACTATTACCGGACCGGACTGGCTGATAGATAAGCCCGGTGAATGGACAGTCAGCATGGAACTGGTCAAACAGACCAAAGACGCGGACGGGAAACTCAAGACCGAGGTCGTAGACGTGGCTGAGGACTGGTGGGGACTGCACTTCACAGTGTCAGAAATCACCAAACCGGCAACCACCACCCCGAAGCCGGGTGGCGTGTATCCACCGGCAGGCTGCGAAGTGTTGTGGGAATCCGAGGTCGGGGAATCCGGCGAGAACACTTGGGTGTATGCGCCCGGTACTCCGCTGACCCCGGACACGCCGGTAATCCCGCCGCGTCCGGACACACCCCCAACCCCGCCAGGTCCGCCGCCTACCCCGCCTACCCCGCCGGACACTCCCGGACTGGAGGTACGCACCGAGGCTGGTATTCACAACAGTGACCCTGCCACGTTAGGTAAACTCAGCGACAAGCTGATTGTTACCGGCACGGTACCGGAAGGAGCCTACGCGGTAGTCCAGTTGTTCTATCAGGCAACCGATACGGAACCGAAAACCTGTGCGGCTCCTATCTGGACTTCTGAAAAAGTCATGCTGGCCGGGGCGGGCGAATACCGGACGAACGAATACAGCCTGGATAAAGCCGGCACTTACCATTTCCGTGAGATTGTCTACTCTAAAGACGGCAAAATCATCAAGGAAGGCAAGTGCGGGGTAAAAGAGGAAACCATCACGGTACGCCCCAACACTCCCGGCCTGAAAGTGACCACGATCGCTAAACAGGCCCCGGCTGACGGTAAAGACGGTGTGATAGCCAACATTTACGACACTCTGGAAGTTACCGGGACGGTACCGGAAGGAGCCTACGCGATTGTCGAACTGTTCTATCAAACCGACACCAACAACGGCCTGCAATGCGGTACCCCCCTGTGGACAAGCCAACGAGTCGCTTTGAACGGTCCGGGTCAATACCAGACCGACAAATATTCGGTAATCCGTAAAGGTGTCTACCATTTCCGGGAAACCGTGTTCGACAAAGACGGCAAAATCCTCACCCAGGGTGATTGCGGAGTCACGGAAGAAACCGTGAACATCACCGACGACCGTGGTGACGGTTCCGGGGACGGCTCCTCGACCGGCCTGGCTAACACCGGCGTGAACGCCTACCAGAGCATCGCTTTAGCAATGATGCTCATCACCGTAGGCGGGCTGCTCGTCCTGGTACAGGCACGCAAACGCGAGGAGGCCAAACTAAGCTAAAACCATCACGCAAAAGACGGCGCTAAATACACATAGTGTCGTCACCTCAAAAGGGTAGGGACACGGTTTTTCCGTGTCCCTACCCGATTTAAACCAAACCGTCGCCCGGCTCAACCGGCGCTGACGAATGTTGCGCATTAAAGAGTGAAGGCTCTGCTTTAGGGTGGGGTCTTTTCACTATCGGCATGGGTAGAGCCTCGGTTCTGCCCCGTTTTCTGAGGAGTTGATGATGGAAAAACAGAGAGTAGCGGCAGGATGGGGAGTTTGCGCCCTCATCGGTTTAGTGTGTTTGACCGGGTGTGTGACCCCGGTCCCGTTAATGGGCGACCAGACGTGTGAAACGATAACGCACAGCCCGGAACCTACTGGTGATACTTCGGGCGATACCGATCAAACCGGTCAGTAGGTTCAGGGGGTGGGTGATGATGAAACGTTTATTACCCCGCCTAGGGGTGTTGGGTGCGGTTCTCGCGGTATTGACGGGGTGTGTCCCGGTACCGGTTATGGGGGGTTTGTGTAGCCCTACCAGTGATGATGTGACTATGGAACAGGTGTGCGCGAACCTGGTGGCAGGGATGGGGCAATCGTCTGGTTCCTCGATAAGTAATGATCCAGACGCGAAAGGTTGGCGTGGCACGGGGGATGTGGCTCCCCCGTTGAAAGAGTTGCGTGCCTGGGTGAACCAGAATTATCCCGGCGTGGTGGTCGGAGGGGTGCGTAAGGATACGCTGCGGTTCCATCCCACCGGGCGGGCGATTGACATTATGGTTCCTGTTGGGAGCCTGAACGCCAAGCTGATACTCGACCACATATTGAATAACTGGGGCAAATATTACATATATAACGTGATTCACGGCGACTACTATTACACGCCCACGAAAAAGACAGCTGACGCGGCCCTCGCTGCCGCGCACCAAGATCATATTCATGTCGCGGTACGTGACGAGGTAGCGAACATGGATTTCGGGCAAAGCTTCCCTACCGAGACGGGACAAACCCAGGCTGCACATACGGAGAATGATGCGGACACGTCCGGTTCAACCGGCGCTGATGGAACATGGGTTGAGGTGGTTAAACATCGACCGACCACGTTCATGGATCGTAACGGGAACAGTGTCACGTTCAGTGTGGAGGAACAGGAACGTGCCGGGGACGTGTCGTTAGAGCTTTGCAAACATTACTGGGCGAGTGAACACGGCGGTGACGGAACCGGGTTCGCCCCTGACCTGTCCGGGCTGGGGGTACAGAACGTGAAAGGCCGGAAAGGGGTATTCACCCTGCCTTTAGGGAGAATGCCTGCACCTTCGTCCCGGTTTTCCCCTGCCCGGAAAAACCCGGTTGATGGAGTCGTGCGGGCACACAACGGGACAGACTATCCCGCTCCTACCGGTACCCCGATTTATGCGGTAGCTGCCGGGAGTGTCTCGCAAAGCGGGTGGCGCGGCGGGTGTGGGAACTCGGTCGTGATTGACCACGGCATGATTGACGGACACCATTACATGTCCGAGTACTGTCACATGGTTGCCCCGTCAAGCCTGCGTCGTGGGGAGCGAGTGAACGCGGGTCAGGCTATCGGGGCAGTCGGTTCTACCGGGCGTTCCACCGGACCGCATTTACATATCGGGTTGAAAATCGACGGGATTTATACCAATCCCGAACCGTGGTTTTAAACATTTGCGCATTAAAGGGTGAACGACAGTGTTCACCGATTGAAAGGAATACTCATGTCTCGTAAAGAACGTAAAGCTGCCCGTGTGGCTCGGCGTGAAGAGTTGATAAACCAGTTCGCTGCGTCTAGCGCGAAAGGCCAAATCGTGGCTACTCTCGCGGCAGGATTGTGTGCCGCAGGGCTTCTTGCCGGAATCGTGTGGGGGGTGAACGGTGTGGTAAACCAGGAACCCTCTTCACCGAAAAAGGTGGAAAAAAGTATTGATATCACCGAAAAACAGCCTCAAGAACCGTCCCAGTTCGAGGGGATTAACCCTGAGGGTGTTCCCGAAACTTTCACCGAGGCTTCCGGGGCACCCAAGGGTGTCCAGCCAGAAACGGATGCCCTGTTTTTCCCGCCCGCAGACCTATCCAATACGGAAGTGTTCGCACGCTGGTGTGTGGGGGCGTTAGGCACCTCACCAGTGCAACACAAGCTCCCGGTAGAGAAACTGACTGCCCAGTGGCAAACCCTGATGAGTGATGCTTCTACCAGCAGGCTGGAAAACTATGACTCGAAGTTCCAAAACAATGTTTTCCAGCTCATGTATTTGGGTGAAAGCAAGGAAACCAGCATAAACATCACCGGGATGAAAGAACTCGTGGGCTTGTCAAAGCAGGAAGTCAGGGACTATTGGGGTACCGATTTATGGGCGAAACATTTCCGTCCTGTCGATTTCTCAGAAGTACGGGTGTTCAAAATCGGCTACACCGCGATGCAAGACGATCCGGGTTCGCAAGAACTGTCCAGTATCGCTATCGACGAGAACGAAGTGTATGTGTATGTGTCCACCCGGTTTGAGAACGGCAAACGGGTGAACTATCTGGAAACCATGACCCAGACTCGTGACGGGCAAGCCCTGAGCCACACCTATGCTCCGAAACACAACCGGAAATAGGAAAGGACTGTCATGGAATGGATTATCACTGAAATGGCCAAAATCTGGTACGGGATTTGGCTAGACCTGGTGGCTAACATTTTGAAAACCACCATGAAAATGGTGTCCGACGTGGGTAAAACCAACCTGGACAATGCGGGACTGGTGGAATGGGTTTCCCGCGTCATGGGGGTATCCATCCCTCTCATCATCATTTTTCTGACTTTCAACGTGGTGGGCACAGCCCTGAAAATGGGGGGAGTGCCCTCACTGGGACCTGCCGTGAAAGCAGGACTTATCGCTGTGGTCGGGACCGGGCTGATGGTACCGATAGTGAAACTGTTAAACGATGTGTCCGAAGCCCTGGTAGAGGGAACCATCAAAGTCATGGGTACGGACATGAATAAAACCGTGCAAGCCGTGAAAACAGACACGTCCATAACATCTATCCCTACCATGCTGATGCTCATGCTGGTGGGGTTGTTCCTGGTGATTGTCTGTATCCTGATCCTCATCATTTTGCTGATTCGTGACGTTATCCTCTATGTCACAATCGTGGTGGGTCCTATCGCCCTGGCTGGTGCCGCGTGGGGTACCGCCTCGGCGTGGCCAAGGAAATGGATTACTTCGCTAGTGGCAGTCATTTTCACGAAATGGGCGATATTCCTGACTCTCGCGGTCGGGTTCGCGATGATGAAAACCTCACTGACAGAGGGCATCCTGGGTGACATTGGACAATTCCTGCAAATCCTGGTGCTGTTTATCGCGGCTTGTTTCGCGCCCCTGTTCACGTTCAAGTTTTTCGACTTCATGGGCGAATCCGTGGTTGCCGCCATGCAGCCTTCCGGCTATCAGGCACGCCAAGCCGCGCACGCCGGGAAACAAGCAGTCACGTCCGCCAAGAACGCGATGAGTTCCATAAAAGCTGCCATCACTAAATCCCACCCGACCACAGCCGCAGCAGGCGTGGTCGGTGGTGTAGCCACTTCTGGAGCCACAGCCGGTGCGGGTGCTGGTAGTGCTGGTGGAGCCGCCAGTACGGCGTTTACCTCAGGCTCGGGCAGTATGGGGAGGACTGGGGGTGCCGCTATGTCAGCTAAGACGAATCCTTACGCGGGACCGGTATCCGGGAAAACCTCAGCCAGTCCTGGCGGGTACAGTAGCCCGGATGTTGATATGCATTCAGAACTCTCTGGTACCAGCCCGGTATCGTCGCAAGCGGCTTTGCCGGATACGCAAACCCTTCCGGCACAAACGCCCGCCACGTTTGAGTCAGGACAGGTATCGGGTACTTCCCCACAAAACGCGACTATCAACGATAGTAACGTCAGTGGGATACCTCCTACCCAGGCACCCAACTTGAACAACACGAGGGATACTGCCCCAACCCAGGTGATTCAGGCACAATCAGGGGCGCAAACCCCGCAAACTCTGCCGACCCCGACCGGCTCCACTCACTCTAACGTCACCTCACAGCCGGTCACGAGTGAGGCACATCCAACACCAGCGGGTGGGACAACGAACACCACCAGCGGTAAACCTGTTGGAGGTAAACAATGATAGCCCACACGATTAATCCCGATTTTTCGTGGCTGCCGGATATCCTCACGAACGCTGCCGGAGGAGCGTTAACCTGGGGCATTATCGGGCTGACCGCCGCGTTTGTTATCGCGCTTGCCGCTTGGGCAATCGGTACGGGCACAGGTAACCGTGAACTCGCTACACGCGGCAAATCCACAGCTATAGCTTGCCTGATAGCTGCGCTCATCCTCGGGGTTATCCCTTTCGCGGTGCCCTGGATTACCCACGAGTTCCTCAAAGACACCACCATGCGATAACCCGCCACCCGGCTAAACCGGCGCTGACGGATGTTGCGCATTAAAGAATGAAGGGCTATCCGTTCGGATGGTTCAACCAACTATGAAGGAGTTAACAATGTTTCCTATTCCAACTCTGACCGGTTTCGTTTTGGTAAACCAGATTCTGCACGGTTCGTGGGATCCGGGGGTACGTCCCGGTAACGGCCTACCAGGTATCGCCAAACTGAAAGAACTAGTGGGTGGCGGTATGACTATCGTGATTATCCTGCTGGTTGTCGCGTTGATTGCTTCCGCTGCGGCGTGGGCAATCGGTTCTATCACCGGACGGGCAGGCATGGGCAGTGGCGGTAAAACCGGTGTGCTTGTGTCTCTTGGTGCCGCCCTGGTGGTTGGTGCAGCCACGTTCCTGATTCGCTGGTTCGCGCAAGCTGGCTCCTCGATATCCGGGGCTGGTGACGTGATGCAAGGACTGACCTCCCTTGTCTAAACCAGATGAAGGACCCCAGCCGGAATTAATCCCGGCACCGTCCACGCGCGGGTTCCTGTTCGGCCTTTCAGCCGCGCCCGCGCTGGCGGTGGTCCTTTCCGGGCTGGTGGTGATTTTAGCGTTCCAACTCATAGGCGGGATGCAGGCACTCGTCGTGTCCGCCCCTGTCTATATTCCCCTGCTGTTATCCGCTTTTATCCCTGTCGGGGATAGGAAATTATTAGAATGGATACCCATTGCGATGGCGATGATACAAAAACAAATCACCCGGCAAGACCGGTACCGAGCCAAAATTTTGGCTCCACGTCCTGACGGAACACTCGCCCTGCCAGGCCGTACCGCAGCGTTACGTCTGGTAGAGGACGCACCCTCGGGAGCCGCGTTCATACATGACCCGCACCGGCAAACCCTCGTGGCGGTAGCCAGGATAGAACACGGCGAATTCCTGCTGCTGGACGATACGGAAAAAGAGGAACGTTCCATCCTGTTTTCACGGCTGATTTCTCAAATTGCGTCAGCCGAAGGCATTACCCGCACCCAAATAATTTCCCGTTCCATCCCTGACGTGGGGGTGGGGGTGAAAACCTGGTGGGAAAAACAGCGCTCTAAAGCTGTGTCCCCGATAGCTGCGCAAGCCTATGACGAGCTAACCGAAGCGGTCACGACCGCGACGGAACGCCACGAAACCCTGATGGTGTTTTCGCTGGATTTACGAGCCACCGGGCGGGCTATCAAATCGTATGGTGGTGGGCTGGCGGGTGCGGCAGCTATCATGCGTGCCCGCATGGGCACTATCGAAGGCGCAGCCAGAACCGCGAAACTACGGGTGTCCTCCTGGCTGACTCGTGAGGAACTATCTATCATGATACGTACCGCCTATGACCCGGCAGATGCCCCGTTCCTCCAAGAACATCCGAACCTGGGGGCTAGAACAGATCAGGCCGGTCCGGTAGCGTTGCGCGAAAAATGGACGATGCTGCAAACAGATTCCGCCGTGCATAAAACCTTCCTGGTGGTCTGGCCAGGTATCAGGGTATGGCCTGGTTTCCTGCGACCCCTCGTGGTCAGGCCCGGAACCCGCATTGCGTTCACCCTCATTTTTGAACCCATACCCCGAAAAAAAGCCCTCGCAGAGGCTAAACGGGAAGTCATTAACGAAGAAATCCGGGCACACGAGAAAGCCAAGTCAGGAAAAATTTCGACCGTGCTGGATTCGATGGACTCTCAAAAAGCCTCACAGAATCTCGCCGATGTCGCCTCCGGGTTTACCGATGTGCGTTTCGCGGGGCTAATCACTGTGAGTGCGGCAGACGAACACGCCCTGGGGGAAGCCGTGGAGGACGCGAAAACCGCTGCGGCAGAGGCCAACTGTGAACTGCGGTTAATGTATGGGCAGCAAGAGTCCATGTTCCCTATCGCGGCATTGCCTCTAGCGCGCGGGCTGCGCAAGAAAATGATGATTTAGGAGGTTAGACAGTGGACGTTGTGGAGTCAATGGGCAGCCTCGTTATAGGTGAGGAAGATAAGAAAACACGAAAAGCCCGGTTGAGAGCCGAGAAAAACGCACTCGGTTTGGCAGCGAAAAGCCGCCGGAAACTCAAAGCGGAAGAACACGCGAAAGAAAAAGCGTTATGGGCTGGGGACTATGTTCCCCCAGACGGTGAACATGATGCTGAGTCCGCCCGAACTTATCTCGAATCGTGGGTAAAACCGTGGCGTGCCACGCTGCGCCCCCTCAGGGTGCTCTACCCGTTCCTCGCCGAACAAGGGTTAGGCAGCGAAGGGATGCTCATCGGGACTGACGCTTTCACCCAGGCAGCGTTCTGTTTCGACCCGTGGACCTTGTATGAGAAAGGGGTAGTTACTAACCCGAACATTGCCCTCGCCGGGGTTATCGGCACCGGTAAATCCTCCATCATGAAATGTTTAGCGCTACGCGGCATGGCAACCGGGAAACGCACCTATATACCCGGGGACGTGAAAGGCGAATGGGCTTCCCTGGCTCGCGCAGTCGGGGGAATGGTGATTTCTCCTGGAGGGGCTTCCCGGCAACGCATCAACCCTCTCGATGCGGGAACCCGGCCTTCCAGGGACGCGACCGGACACGCTATCAGCGATGACGAATGGCACGCTATGGTCACACGCGACCGGCTCTCCCTACTCACGTCCCTTATCGAAGCCATGCTGAGCCGACCGATGACCCCGCTAGAACACACGGCAGTGTCCACCGCCCTGACCCGTACAGTCAGAGCGAACACTACCCCGCTCATCACCCAAGTCGTGGAACAATTATTGGAACCCGACGTGACGGATAGTGACCTGCCGCCGGGGGTAGACGGACCGGGCACTCTAGCGGACATGGGTAAAGACCCCGGACACTCCCTGCTGAGGCTCATCTCTGGGGACCTTGCAGGCGTGTTCGATGGTCCCTCCACGGTCTCGTTCGACGCAGCCTCCCCCATGATAAGCGTGGACCTGTCAGCGTTCCCTACCGGAACCACCACCCTGCCGCTACTCATGTCTTGTACCGCAGCCTGGATGGAAGGCGCGCTACGCGACCCGGACTCGGGACAGCGCTTCATTATTTATGATGAAGCCCACCGGCTCCTCACGGAAGCCTCCCTACTGGACAGGATGAAAGACCATTGGAAACTGTCCCGCGCCTGGGGCATCTCTAACGTGCTCGTCCTGCACCGTATCTCCGACCTGGACGCTATCGGGGAGCACGATTCACGCGCCCGCGCCCTGGCTGAAGGTCTCCTGGCGGATACGTCCACCCGCATCATTTACCGGCAAGAAAAAGACCAAATCCCGGCAACAGCCCGCCTACTCGGGCTGACCTCTATCGCTTCCGAACTGGTGCCCTCCCTGCAACGCGGCACCGGCCTGTGGCTAGTCGGGCAACGCCAATTCATTGTGAACCATTTGCGTACCGAGTTCGAGCAGACCATCACAGACACGGACGCAGCCATGATTAACCGGGAAAACCAGACCCCCGACATGTACCAAAACCAGGAGGTAGCATCATGAAAGCCCCCTCTACCGGACGCGCACCCTCCACCAGCGACGACATGACCGTTAACCTGCTGCTTGGTGCGGCAGCGGCAGCGTTCACTATTGCTGCCCTGTTTTATACCCCTGCCGCGTTCTTTGCCTATCTCACCAACCAGGCACCGCCCGAGTTCAGCCTGGCCAGACTCGTCGTCCTGTTCAAAAACCCGGCACACCCGAATGTGGCGTGGCAAGTCACTAACCTTCCGACCCACATCTATTGGATCCTGTTTTGTACACTCCTAGCACTGATTTGTGTACTGGTAGCCGTCGGCGCCATGATATGGAAAAAGGCGGGACGGCCCCAATCCAAACAGTGGGACCCACACCGGCAGCCCGGTCTGGCCACTCTGCAAGACCTTTCCCAACAACTCACCGGGAAAGCCATCGTGAAAACCGGAGCCTACACCCGGCCAGGACTGAACAATCCTCGACCCGAGGACGTGGGATACGCGATAGGGAAATCCCAAGGACAAACCATCTACATGAGTATCGAGGACTCGATGATACTACTCGGACCTGCACGATCCGGGAAGGGACGCGGATTCGTTCTCCCCATGCTTAAACAGGCACCCGGTGCGGTAGTATCCACCTCTGTCCGGGCTGAAAACATGGAAAAAACCATGAAAGCCCGCACGGCGAAAGACTCACCCATAGCCGTGTTCACTACCGACCCTGCCCTGGTACCACAAGGCATGAGTGTACAAAAATGGTCACTCACCGGGGGATGTGAAAACCCGGAAACCGCGTTACGTCGTGCCGAAGCATTATGCGCGAACTCTTCCAAAGGCGTGGAAAATGCCTCGTTCTGGTCCACTCTGGGGCAAAAAATTATTGCCCCGCTACTCCATGCCGCAGCCATAGCCGGAGGAGGTACCCCGCTGCTCGCCACGTGGGCATCCTCACCCACGAACGCTCAAGCCGCTATCGAAATCCTTACTGCTTCCCCTCTCGCGGCTGACGGATGGGCCAGAAACCTGGCAGCCTCCCTGCAAGGTCAAGACCCCCGCACCCTGTCAAACGTGTGGGCGCAACTCGAAATCACGATAACGAAACCCCTCATGTCCCCAGCCATCATGAACGCTGTGTCTCCCGCACCGGGCGAAGCCCTAAACGTTGAGGACTTCATCCGTAGGCGCGGCACTCTCTACATTATTGACGATTCAGGAGGACTCGCCGCCGCGTTTATCGCCGCGCTTGTCGAGGACTTTTACCTCACCGCCCGCCAAATCGCGAACGCCTCCCCCTCTGGCAGGCTCGAACCACCCATGTTCTTCTCACTCGACGAGGTAGCCAACATTGCCACACTTCCCTCACTGGGACACATGATTAGCGCCGGTGGCGGGTCAGGCATCACCACCTGCGCTGTCCTGCAATCCCTGTCCCAAGCACGTGAAAAATGGGGCACCGACACCGGACAAGCCATCTGGCAAGCCGCGACCTCCCGCATCATCCTCGGCGGGGTCGTAGACTCCAAAGACTTGGAAGAAATCTCGAAACTGACTGGGCAACGCAACGTCACCGACCAAACCCAGCAAATCAGCGAAAAAACTAAAACCCGGTCCTATTCGGTAAAACAAGAAACTGTTCTCACCGCCGCGCAAGTCCGCGCCCTACCCTACGGAACCGCAGTACTCCTCACCCGTGCCATACCACCGGTACTCCTCGACACGTGGGCAGTCA
Organism: Mobiluncus sp.; assembly: GCF_985070215.1. NCBI lineage: Bacteria > Bacillati > Actinomycetota > Actinomycetes > Actinomycetales > Actinomycetaceae > Mobiluncus > Mobiluncus sp. Next base: position 34,024 of record NZ_CFKZQR010000014.1, read on the forward strand.
TGAAACCCTAGACGCAATACAACCCCGAACACGTCAGGGGTATGGTCTCAAGTTTTTTTGTTAATCTAATTTCCCAGACCACAATGCTGCCTTACCTCGTCCAAAGTGTAAGTTTCCAGCCTACCCGTCCGGTAGTCCTCAACCGTTTTCAAAATCCCGTACTCGTATTCCAGTTGCGCTATAGATTCTTGTAAAGCCTCAGTAAGGTAATAGGTTCGCGTACGACCAGTAGCCTTTGCCAAATTGTCATAACGCTGAATCAACTCAACAGGCAACCGTACCGCCGTAGGCGCACTCGCAACACTTTTACCCATGAAAACCTCTCAACCATCCTCATTGTACGCCTGTGCCTGTCCTTCGAGTGGTGATGGATGTCGCGCATTAAAGGGTGAAGGCTCACTCAACCGAGTGGGATTCACCACCAACCCTCATGGAAGGAAAAACAATGAGCGAAGTTAGCGTAAATGTCTATTCCCAGCCTGGATGTATGCCCTGTATGGCAACAAAACGATGGCTCGACAAGCACTGTATCGCCTACAACGATATGGACGCGCGGGAACATGTGGCATACCTCAAAGACGAACTGGGGTATTCCTCTACCCCAGTCGTGACGGTAGCCGAGGACGGTGTGATACAAAGCCACTGGTCTGGACACCGCCCGGAAAAGCTACATGCGCTTGAAGCAACACCCCCGCCACCGGTTGAAATGGGTTACGACAGAGAAGTAGTGCCCGCGCTATGAGCCGTATCAAAACAACCCACTACACGCGGGGTATCAGTGTCACCGAATGGCGAAACCCGCAAGGCGAGTATCACCGTGAACCCGGTGAGGGACCGGCGTGGGTTATGGTCAGCGCTGACGGCACCAAAATGCAAGAAGCCTACTATACACACGGCTTATGGCACCGGGAGGACGGACCAGCAGTGAGCGTGTTCTGGCCAGACGGAACCCCACTGATACGCCGCTGGTACCAGCACGGGAAACTACACCGGATTCACGGACCAGCCTATGAAATGTTCAACGAAGAAGGCACTCTCATTTACACCGAAAACTGGGTAAACGGTGTGGAGACCCCAACTTCGAGTACTAAACCGGCGGTGACGGATGTTGCGCATTAAAAAGTGAAGGCTCCTGAAGCTCTCGACTTGGACCTCTTCACGGTAGAGGCCGTGAGCCAAGCGGGGAAAGCAAGGAGCCAGTTAGGAGCGCAGTAATCATGACTGCCACAACCACTAAAGCTGATTTCAAACAGCAGCAAGCTGAATGGAACCAGCAAGTCGAACAGCTCAAACAGGAACTTGTCACCCGGTTAAACCAGGTACAAACCAAGGCCGAGTTCGCGGAAATCATGCAGATAGTCCAGCTACATCCGCACCGGTCGTTCCGTAACGCGCTACTCATCGAGGAAGCACACGCTCAAGCCGCTATTCAAGGTCGTGTACCGCAAGGCCCGACCACGAAAGTTGCCACCTATAAGGAATGGGAAAAAATCGGGCGACATGTAAACAAAGGACAAACCGGGTATGCAATCATTCAGCCGGTGAAATCCAAATTTTGGAAAGATCCCTCCGGTACCGCACACCGTGTCACCAAAGACCAGCCTGCCCCGGAAGGCTCGAACGTGTTCACCCGTACCACGGCATGGCGGCCCGGTTACGTGTTCGACTTTTCCCAAACCAGCGGGAAAGAATACACGCCCACACCAGGCGTGGAACTCCAACCCCTGGAAGGAAAAGCCGACCCGAACATTGCCCGCGCGGTAGAAAACCTGTTGAACCTCAAATACGACGGGGTACAAACCCCGCAAACCAATCAGGAACTGCGCGACTACATCACCCGGTATGCCAGTGACCTAACCAACGACCAGCCCGTGTCCGTGTACCGACCAAGCCCGGAAACCGGGAAAGGTCAAGAAAAAGTGACACTCACCGCCAACCCAGACCTCGATAACCTCCGAGCCTGGGTAGCAGCAGCTGGTATCTGTAGCGTGCTGGGAATCCCTACCCCAACAAACTGGGGAACCGACGTACTCCCAATCCCGAAAATCGATGGAGTCGAACACGGAAAACTCTTGGCCAGCCTATGCGAAGCCACGAAACGAACCATCACCACCGGGATACAACAAATCAGCACCGAAGCCGGTATTGAAAACCCCTTCACACAACCACGCCTGACACCAGGCACCCCAACCATCACCCAAGAACAGGAGAACCAAACCATGCGCGAAAATCTGTTAATTAAATCCATGTACAACGCCCACCGGAGCAGCGAGATTGAAGTAGACCAACGGCTCACACAGCCGTGGGACGAATTCCTCAAAGACTACATCGAGGTACGTCTCGACGAAATGCAAGATAACAATCAAACCGTTTACGGTTGCGACCTTGCAGACGAAATCACCATGCCCATCAACATGGACGGCACCTACTTCATATGGACAGCAAAAACGGAAGAATTCATCAAGAACCATTGGGACGAAGCAGGCGACTTCTACCAAGATTACGTAGAGCACTTCGATGAGCCTCCCGCCTCCGTTTTTACCGAGCCAGATAAATTCCACGTCCAAATGATGATTCTGGGAATCGAGCAAGTAATGGATCAATCCTCGTTCGTGCAAGAGCATTGGAATGAAGAAATCCAGCTCACCGGCGAAAACTGCCGCCAAATCCTCACCGAACTGGGAATCAAACCCAGCGAACCCGAGGCTCTACCCGCGCCACAACCCAGCATCACCCAGGAAGGACCAGAACTATAAACGAATAAAGTTCCAGGCTGGGGCATAGTTCACGAGACATGCCCCAGCCTGTTTTTATGCCAACCCTATTGCGGGATGTTGCGCATTAAAGGGTGAAAGACCCTACCAAGTAGGTAGAGCACAACCGTTGTGTAAAGGAAGGTTTGTGATGGATTCTGAAACTGAAAACTTTTCCGGCTTCGAGGCTGACCCAGCCGACGAGGCCATCTTCGAGGAAGATTTTGACGAGATAACAACTATTGCTATCCCCGCGACAGTCCCCTCAGAGGTGACTCCCGTAGAAGAGCACACCAGCCCACGCCGGGATAAAAGCTCCCGGCGGGAAAAGCGACATCCGGGTAGAGACATACATCGCGGCCTGCCCCTACCTGAAAGGGACGCACCCAATACGTCTCCTGACAGTCTCGTTGCAGCCGTTTTCAACGACGAACAAGTGAACACGGTAGACGAAAAAACCGGCGAAATCACCACCAGCCTCATCACCGCAACCGAGAAATGGGGCAACCGCATCACCGCTATTGAAAAAGCGTTACCCCTAATCTATTGCGCTTTCGGTCTGCAACCCCGGCACGTGCCGCCCTGCTGGAAAGAACATCCCCCACTGGTGATGTGTCTGTCCGCAATCGTGCATCTATGGAACGACACATACATAAAACCGGGAAAACCTGGAACCAGCGAGAACACTTTCCTCCAACAGTTACGCCTCCTACGTAGCGAACTAGAAACGCTCAACACGGGACGAACCTGTGTCACTGGTGAACACCAAGCGTGGCCGATCCCAGACTGGATTACACACGCCATCCCAGACAACATGAACCATTTCCGGGCCTGCTAACCAGCACCTCGCGGTTACATCAATAACGCTGTACACTGAGTGGTGTGAGTATCGGGATGCTTAACACAGAAGAAGTTTGCAGGTTGTATGACATCAAACCTGCAACCTGGAGGGCCTATATGGCACGCGGGCAATGCCCCGAACCTAAATATCGAGGTAAGCATCCCCAATGGAGCATCCTTGACTTGATTCTGTGGCGAAACATTGAACTGTCCTCCCAAATGAGGATTGCCCTGTACAGTGAACTCTACCGACGCAACGCACGGGAACGAGCCTGGCAAGCCCGCACCCGAGCACACCTGGTGCAAATCGGACTAACCCCTGAACAGGGCTGGCTTTTCGCCGATAACTACACCACCAAAATGAGTGTCCCAACATTCAACAAGGCTTATGAAGCGTTTGTGGAACGTAAACGATTCAGACAAGAAATCGCTAACATTCCGCCCGTCATTGACGATTTGAGCCGCGAAGAACTTAATCATCTCATCTCCAGACGAGCCAAAAGCACACACCCCACAGTGTTAATGGACAAACTGGCGAGACTGTACATAGCCAGAGGCTTTGACGAACTGTCCCCGCCCAACGAAGCCGATGAACGCTACCTATCCCAAACCCCCCGCGAGTTCGAGGAAATGCTCAACGATTGCGAACCCTTGCTGGGATTATCAATAGAGAACCAGGAAAAACCATGACTGAATACCAGGCTCTACCACCCGAAGAGCTAAAACTCGGCTCCTTCACGCATCTCGACTGGCGACCCTCACCAGTGGAACGTATCATCTACCGATACGAAAAAGCTCGACCCAAATACTTGTTCTCTACCGCGTTCCTGGAAGGAAACACTTACACCCTCCCCGAAGTGCATTCTCTGCTTGATGATCAAGTGCCGGAAGGGCACAATCCTTCTGAAACAAACCAAATCCTTAACCTTAATGCGGCATCAGTATGGCTGGTTGAACAGATTGGACAGGGCAAATTTCAAGCTGACCTGACCACTTCAAACAAGCTCAACTATCTGATAGCGCAAAACGAAGCATTGGACGCGGGGATACCGCGCGATAAATCCAGCGTAAATCGAGACGGTAGAGGTGCGACAGTCTCTCTGCTAGGCAACCACCTTTTTACCGGCTACAACAAACAACAACTTCAAGACAGCGTGCCACCAATGCTCCAAAAAATAGCGAATCTCAACGATCCGGTAACTCGCGCACTGAACTGGGCAGCCTTCGCAACCTACGCACAAATCTATATGGACGGAAACAAACGCACCGCCCGTTACATGATGGACGGCATACTCATGAGCCACGGATACGACGCAATTTCTATCAGAACCACAGACCGCAATGATTACAACCAGGCACTACACGAAATGTATACAACCGGGAACCTCGCAGCCTACGCATCATTCCTGGCCAAAATAGGTTCACGCTCATACCCGCTAGACTCTAGCCCGCTCCAGCCCGAAATAGGTGAACTAACCCCTGAATCAGCCTACAGTCTCGACGAAAACGAGCTAGACAACGGGATAGATCTCATGTAAGAGAATGGACACGTAATTCTGAGTCCAGATAGTGACGATTCCTCCCGAATCCTGTACAGGTACGTATAACCTGGCGCTAATTTCTAGGTTCTTGTAGCTTGATGCTAGTAAACGGTGATGCTGCCACTGTTCGTGAGCTGACCACAGTGTGTTGTCCACCCATAGGTTCCCGGAGCCAAACTCACCTGACCCGAACCCCCAGCAAGGGTAATGGTTTGCCCACCAATGCTGGCGGTAATGGGTGGTGGTGCCGCACCCGAGGCTTGCGCATTGAACACGACCGTTCCCCCGCTAGAACTGACCCTCGTTTGCAAATTGCTCACCGCCGGTTGAGGTGGCGGGGCTTGTGTCACGGTCACACGCGGGGCGGGAGCCTGCGTCACAGTTACTTGCGGAACAGGCGGAGCCTGGGTGACAGTCACTGTCGGCGAAGGAGGCGGCTGGGCAACACTCGGTGAAACAGTCGGACTGGGCGGAACTTGCTCGGACTGGGTAGGACTCGCATCCGGGACGGATGATTCTGTCTGAACCGGTTCTGGTGTCTCAGGCGTACCGGTAGAGGGTGCTAAAGTTACGGTCACTGTCGGTTCAGGTTTAGGAACCTGCACACTGAGCCGCGCGCTAACCAGGGGAGCAATCAACCATGCCGCAGTGAGAAACACTATTGTGGCAAGAGTGAAAGCCACGCTTCTTAGCCCCAGCCGCCACCGGTGTACATGTAGCGCACGCCGAGCTTGTTTGATGGACTTTTTATCCTGCCGTTCCATCCGTTTGTCACGTTGCAGACGCTCATTGATCTGGACAATTTGCGCTTTAGTGTCCTCGGGAGTTGTGGAGGATTGTTCGGAAGCAAGTTTTGGTTTCCTTATCACCGCCAGCGGGGCATCTCCCGAAGGAGGGCCGCTCACAGGTTCCGATAGTCCAATACCAGGAAATGCAGGTAAGGGAGGTAACTTTTGTTTCACCACTACTTGCTCAACCTCGGTCACGTCGCCTCTTCCATCCAGGAGTGGGACGGGTATCTCATTGACTTGCGGGACAGCGACAGACGAGTCTGGTTCCAGGCTAGTCTTGGTAGCACCCCACCACTGCGTGAGTTCTCTCAAAAGCTTACGGTTCTTCCGCCGTCGCGATTTCCGTTCAGCTTGCTGCTTGCGGAGTACCAAAGCAGGAGTACGGACAGGGGTTATCTTGCCATCAACCCCGAGCCTGCCCCAGGTGTCCTCAACTTTGAGATTACAAGGATGATAGAGACGACTCACAACCGCCTCGACTGAGGACCCAGAACCACACAACTCGCCATCTAAAGCATCTACAGCGGTAATTGATTCACCATTTGAAACCAATTCATAAGCAGGAATTACGATAGTGTTCATAATGCGTTTTCCTTTAACTCGTGGTCGTTCATCATTTGTCGTGCCTCGCGCAGCCTACGTTTCGCAGTAGAGTTTGACACCCCAAACTGCTGCTCAATCTGTTTGGCTCCAACCACCATTCCTGACAGTTCCCGTTCTATAATCCACTCCACCACATCACTTATAGTCTGGGAGTTATTATTCTTTACTACTCGCAGTTGAGGTTTTGCCGGGAGACTCCGGCGAGTTTCTTTTTTTGATGACACCTCATTATCCTGGTTCTGCCCGAATCCATCAGTTACTCGCTCTAGTTGAGCATCCTCGCGATTCTCATTTTCAACCTGTACAGCAACGGCATCTTCAACATTGTCAGATGTTCGGGTCACGATATGACCATCATTTGCTGATTGTAAAGCAAACTTAAAATTACGTACTACGGTGTGAATAATAAAAACCAATAGGATAGGAGGAATGCCTGCGAGTGTTAGGCGTATGGGTTGAACAATGTCCTGATTGTCTGGCATGGCATTAGCCACATTACCTAACAGGGATAATATGGAAGTCACGACCAGAAGCATCCATTCATACTTCGCATCAACCTCATAATCATGCCTCCAAAAAATGCCTAGCGTGGAAAACACCGCTAAACCATCCACCAGAATAGGATAAATCCAAGACAGTGTGCTCGGATGTCCCATACGCTGGGCTAACTCGTTCAAACTCACAAACGATAACGTAAAAGCCAGAACAGCAAATATAGCCATTCCAGAAGCAATCGCAATACCTGTGCGGGTTCTAAACATAATAATGTCCTTTCCTTCAAGGTCTGCCCTGAAATGCAGTCTCTCATCTAAATATGCGCAACATCCAGAAAATGTGAACCAGAGGGTCACAAGTTGGTCACTGGGTCAGTCACCCAGGGTCACAACAGGCCAGAATGTGGGTCGGTCAATGTGGGTCATGAAGGTCAATGGAGGGTCAAAATAGGGTCATGTCCCGGTGGGTCAAGGGGGTCACTTGACCCAAATCCGGGTCAGCAGCTCAGGGTCAGTGACCTGATTCAGGTGGGTCATGCCCCAGTGGGTCAGGGTCAAAACAGGGTCAAGGTCAAGGGGTAAGTGACGGTTTCCGAAAGGGTCAAAATGAGGGTCGCTGACCTGTCCGGGAGGGTCACATTGGCAAGTTTGCATTTTCGCCACGGTTTCGTGCCAGATGTGCATGACCTTTAAACCGGAGGGTCATCTGTTTTATGTCATTTTAGGGTCATGACCCGAGAGAACAATCTCGGGTCACGTACAGGGTCAGTAAGGGTCAAAGTGGAGGTCAGTCGATGTGGGTCATGAGGGTCAGAAGGAGGGGTCATTTTTGGAGGGTCACAAGTGGGTCATGTCCCGGTGGGTCAA